>JAFGAK010000001.1 GCA_016933745.1 Bacteroidales bacterium | reverse complement strand
CCTTCAACTTGTCACTAAATCCTGAAATTTCCTGACTAGAAATGAAATTTTTGGTGGCATTGATATTGAGTTTTAAGTTGATCATAAGGATTAAATTTTTTGATATCTGATTGGTTTACTAGTGCAAAAGTGCATAAAATTGTTCGAATACTTCAAGTAAAAACAACAAAAAACCCCAACGGGAAATTTCCTGTCAGGGTTTTTGATTTGGAATAAGAATTAAATCTATTCTTCTTCAGCTTGTTCTTCTTCGTAAGCTTTGAGTAATTTATCCTGAACATCCGAAGGTACTTGGTTGTACGCATCAAATTTCATAGAATAAGTTCCTCTACCAGAAGTTACGGAGCTAAGTGTAGTGGCATATTTATGCATTTCGGCCAAAGGCACCTTTGCACGAATAATTTGATATTTTCCATCGGAATCCATGCCCATGATTAATGCGCGACGACCTTGCAAATCAGTCATGGCAGCACCCATATTCTCTTCAGGAACACGAACCGTTACATTGTAAACCGGCTCCATAATTTTTGGACCTGAGTTTTTAAATGCAGTAATGAAAGCGAAGCGTCCGGCAAGTTTGAAAGAGATTTCGTTGGAATCTACGGCATGCATTTTTCCGTCGTAAATATATACAGCGATATCTCGAGCATAAGAACCTGTTAACGGACCTCTTTCCATTCTTTCCATGATACCTTTTAAAATGGCTGGCATAAATCGAGCATCGATTGCACCACCAACAATACAGTTGTGGAATAATAATTTTCCTCCCCAAGGCAAGTCATGTTCTTCTTTATTTCTAACTGGAAAATCAGTTGGATCTTTCATGCCTTCAACAAAAGGTTGGATATGCATGTGAACTTCGCCAAACTGACCGGAACCGCCGGATTGTTTTTTATGGCGATAATCTGCACGTGCAGATTTGGTAATGGTTTCGCGATAAGGAATCTTAGGAGCATAAAACTCGATATCGATTTTATAGATGTTATCGAAATACCATTTAATTGTATTTAAGTGTAATTCGCCTTGCGCTTTGATAATCATTTGGCGTAATTCTCTGGATAGTCCGGCATGAATAGTTGGATCTGTTTTATGCATTTCGTGTAAAATGCTACCCATTTTTTCATCGTCAGAAGAATTCAAAGCTCGAACTGCCATTTGAATTGTTGGTTCAGGGAATACAATTGGTTCAATGATTTCGCCAGATAATTTAGCATTCACCAAGGTGTCGTTGGTATGAGTTTCTTTAAGTTTGATTGTGGTAGCGATGTCGCCAGCACATACTTTGGCAACTTTCTCGCGATTTTTACCAGCAACGACAAACAATTGAGATAAACGTTCTTTATTTCCTTTGCGAGTATTTACTAAATCCATTCCTTCTTCAACGCTACCGCCATACACTCTGAAGAAAGAAACTTCGCCTAGGTGAGGCTCGATGGATGTTTTGAAAACAAATAAACTGGTTGGATCTTCCGGATTGGAATTAAATACTTTCCCGCTGGTTGATTTACGTTCGCCTGCAACTCCAGTAGGAGTAGGGCAACTTAGTTCGATAAATTCTAAAAGACGAGCAACGCCTAAACTGTGTTTTGCCGATACAGCAAAAACGGGGAAGATCGAACGTGATCTCATTCCTAAACGAATGCCTAAGCGCATTTCTTCGATGGATAAGGTATCCGTTTCGAAATATTTTTCCATTAATTCTTCAGAACCTTCGGCAGCATTTTCGATGAGCTTAAGGTGTAATTTATCTGCTTTTGCTTTTTCCGATGCGGGAATGTCAAGCATTTCTGGTGCTCCGCCGCCTTTTGGGCATTTTAGCATTTTCATCAAGATTAAATCAATAACGCTATCAAAGTTTTCGCCGGTTTCAATAGGGTATTGAGCAACAGAAACTTTATCGCCAAAATAATCTTTTAATTGAGCTACAACGCCATCAAAATTTGCTTTTTCATGGTCGAGCTGGTTAATTACGAACAAAACAGGTTTGTTTGTTTTTTGAGTTTGTGCCCAAGCGTTTTCTGTTGTTGCATCAACACCAACAGTTGCGTTGTTTACTAAAACTGCGGTTTCAACCACATTTAAAGCTGAAATTGTTTCTCCTACATAATCGCTGAAGCCGGGCGTATCAATAATATTGATTTTTGTGCCGTGAACTTCGGTGTACATTAAAGTGGAGTGAACAGAATTTTGTTTTGCTAATTCAATATCACGATAATCAGAAACAGTGTTTTTATCATCAACAGTGCCTTTTCTGTTTATCACTTTACCTTCAAAAAGCATCGCTTCAGCCAAAGTGGTTTTACCGCTTTTCGCCCCTCCAATAAGAGCGATGTTTTTGATTTCATTTGTTTGATAAACTTTCATATTTTATGTGTTTTGTGTATATTAAATAATGTTTTTTCAACAAGGACGACAAACTTACACAAAAAACCCTGAATATCCGATAGGAGAACAGAAAAATAAAAGCAATAGAAGCTTCTTTTTCAGCTACTTTTCAGGATGTTGAAACAAGGGTGATAAATCGAGAAAATTTAATTGCAAATGCTTACCAGAGTTTTGAAGGGTATTTACCTGAGTTTACAAGATTTTGAATGTTTTGCATTACACCCGCTTTATCTTCTTGATAGGTAACACCAAACCAGGAAGCATTTGAATGCAGTACTTTGGTGCGAGCACGTTTTTCGATGATTAAATCGTTGACAACCGAAGGAATATAAAACTCTGCTTTTAGATTGTCAGTATTCTCTGTGATGAAGCTCGCGAATTTTTCTTGCAGAAAAGTAAAAAAGCTTGGTGTGAATCCCCAAAAATTCATCGAAACCAAGGTGTTTTCGTCTAAATTGATGAGGTTTCCATTGGCATCCTGAAAAACAACTTTTTCGCCTTGGCGCTCGATATGTGTTCTTTCAACAACATCAATTAAAAAATGATTGCTATCGGATTTACACTGACCGCGAGAGACATATCCGTTTTCCGAAAGCGTGTTTTTAAGTTCGTAGCCCACCATGCAATAGTCGGTTGCTTGGTTGGAATCGGATTGGAAATAATTGACCAAAGTTTGATAGGCTTCTCTTCCGTAAAAATCATCGGCATTGATAACTGCAAAATTTTCTTTGATCACCTCTTTGGCCATGAGAACGGCGTGTCCGGTTCCCCAAGGTTTTTTTCTTTCCGGGTTATAATGTAATCCTTCCGGGATTTTGTGGATTTCCTGAAAAACATATTCTACTTCAATTTTTCCTTTCAGTTTTTCATCAAAGAAAGCTCGAAAATCGGCTTCGATATTTTCTCTGATTACAAACACTACTTTTCCAAAACCAGCTTGAATCGCATCGTAAATAGAATAATCAATAATGGTTTCGCCGCTAGGTCCAACTTTATCTAATTGTTTTAATCCGCCATAACGGCTGCCAATTCCTGCTGCTAAAATAAGGATGGTAGGTTTTAAATTCATCTTGTTTTTCTTTTTTTGACAAAGGTAGATATTATCTGAATAGTATATGAATGAAGCAATCTCTTTTAGAGAAAATGCTCAACAAGTAAAAGGTCTGACGGGAAAGTTATTTTTAGGTTTTTGGCACTTCCGGCTACCAAAAAAATCGGTGCTAGATGATAATGATGAATCAAACTGCTTTCGTCGGTAAACTCCGTTTTTGCATCTTTCAAAGCCAATGAAAAAGCGTGTTCGAGTAAGGATATTTGAAAAATCTGCGGTGTTTGAATTTGCATGATTTTTTTTCGATTGGGAAAAGAAACCACTTGGTTGTTTTCTTCAATCTCTGCCAAAGTATCTGTAGATTGAATGGCACAACTTACAGCTTTGTTATTTTCAATTGCATCGAGGCAATTATTGATCAAGTTACTTGTTAATAAAGGCCGTGCAGCATCGTGAATCAGAACAAATGCCGGCGAGTTGCTTCGTTTTTTCAACGCGTTTAGTACACTTTCGAATCGGGTTTCTCCGCCCATCACAAAATCAATAGGTTTGGATAACTTTTCTTTTTCAAGCAATTCTTTTTCTGATGAAAATTTGTTTTTGGGGAGTACTAAAAGTACGGAATCAACCTGAGGGTGTTGCATCAAAACATCCAAGCTATAGCGATAGATTGCCTTACCTTTCAAAGTTAAAAAAGGCTTTTCTGTTCGATTTCCAAAACGCTCCGATTTACCGGCAGCAAGTAAAATGGCAATTGTTTTTTTCACGCTAGGTGTTTTTGTAAAAGTAAAAAAATTAGCCAATTCCTATCTTTTTTTAAGCGTGCTTATTTTTTAACCAAAAAAGAGGAGCTGCGCTAATTAAGAGTAAAGAACAAACGAACAATGCAATTCCAACCGAATACTGATCGCTCATAAAACCAAGAACAAGAGCTAAAACAGCTGCAATAATTGCTTGAAGCTGAGAGCTGACTGACAATACAGTTGCGTTTATTCGTTGATTGGAAAACTCAACCACGCGACTTATTCCGATAGGTTTTCGGAGATTTTCGATTAGATAAATCACAAAAAACAGTAAAATGGCTGCCATTTTAAATTGCATAAATAAGAAGCCTCCGGCGATGGCGCCAAAACCGATTCCGATAAGCAAACTATCATTTAAAGCTGAATTTTCTTTTCGAAAAAGTTTTAAAAATCGGGCGCTATTTTTTGATGCTATGGATGAAAGAAGGAAAAGTAAAGTATACGAAACCCCGATAAAAAAAGCATTTCGTTGATCCAGGTTAAAGGATGGAATGAGAAATGAAGTAGCACTAAATCCTAAAATGAGCACTTGCAAGTAATCTTTGCTCGCTTTGTAATAGGCAGAATAAACAGCCGTGTTTAAAACGGCTTTAAACAAAGGTTTTTGCTTCAGATAACGAAAAGATTCTAAGCTAAGATCAATCGCATTTTTAAATTCTAGTGCAAGCGATTTTTGACCTTGTATTTTGTCCAAAGAAGCCGGATACAAGCTGATATTGATTAATCCTAAAACATAAGGAAAAGTGGAATAAATGAAAATATTTTCGAGATGAGCATCAAAAATGACAATGAAAGCAGCAATTGCAGCCGAAAATGCGGAACCAAGTTGTGAACAGGCTCTGGTATTTCCGTAATAAGCAGTTTTATGCGATGTCCAATTATTTTGTTCTAAATAAGCAAAAATAAGCGCCTTGTGTGTGCCTGATCGAAAGCTTTCGCCAAAGGAAAAAAGAAGCATCGCGGCAGCAAGTAAGAAAAACGATGAAGCAAAATAAAAAGCAATAAAGGAGAGTAAATAAGCCAAATAAGAGAAAACTAGGCTTTTCTTTCGTCCAATGGCATCGGCTAAAATTCCACTTGGAATTTCGGTAATAAAAAAGCCAATTTCTCGAACAGCATACAGTTGTCCGATTTCGAAATAACTGAACCCTTTCGAGAGAAAAAACAAGAGCAAAAAAGGATCGAAGAAACGAAGGTTTTTCAAAAAACCATAGGCACAAAACTGATAGTATTGCAAGTCTCTTTTCGGTATCATTTTTAAGTTGTTTGAAAAGCAACCCAAAATTAGTATTTTAAAACAGTTTTAGGTCAAAATACCTTAATTTAGCCTTTCAAAACAGATAACAATGGAGTGGAAAATTTATACCAAAGGCGGAGATAAAGGCGAAACGGCATTAATTGGAGGCACACGCGTGCCAAAATACCATCAAAAAATAGAAGCCTACGGAACGATTGATGAGTTAAAGTCCTACTTGGGATTGATTCGCGATTTATCCGAAGACGAAGCAACAAGCGAATTACTTTTTGAAATTCAGGATCGGCTTTTTACAACCGAAAGTTTGATAGCTGCCGACTCCGAAGAGTCTACGCATCGTTTGCCAAAACTCTTTGAAAGTGATGTAGAATTGCTTGAAAAAAGCATTGATAAAATGAATGAAACCTTACCGGAATTGACTAGTTTCATCATGCCTGGCGGGCATGTGTTAGCTTCGCATGCACATATTGCTCGCACCATTTGTCGAAGAGCAGAACGACTCACCATTAAATCAGCAGAAACACATCCAATTGATCCTTTGTGCATCAAATATTTAAATCGCTTGTCGGATTTCTTGTTTGTTCTCGCCAGAAAGTTTGCGTATGAATTGGGAGGAAAAGAAATCAAATGGAAACCAAGAATCTAAATCAGGAATAAAAATTTAAAGAAATAAAGCTTATTTTAGAACTTCTGTAAACAAACGCAACCATTCTGTCCTTCTTTTTTCTTAAATTTGAGGATAGCTAAACAGCAAAGCCGAATCTCATGAGAAAAAAAATAATTGTCCTATTTCTGTTTTCCTTTGTTCTCAGCACCATTTCTGTTCATGCACAAAACAAAGCATCGGCATTTGATTATTCCAAAAATCTGGAAATTTACGCCACCATCATAAAAACATTGAATGTTTCATACATCGATTCGATTGATTTTAAAGCCTTGAATAAAACGGCGATCGATGCTATGTTGGAATCGCTCGATCCGTATACCGTTTTTATTTCCGAAGCAGAAAAAGATAATTTTGAATATGTTCGAACTGGCGAATATGGGGGAGTTGGACTTTCAGTGGTGAAAAAAGAAAATGAAGCGGCCTATATTTCAAACCTGCTTCCTAATCAGCCGGCAGAACTTGCCGGATTAAAAATTGGCGATAAAATTATTCGGGTAGATGGCGTTGAAACCACCAGCATGAGCAAACAAGATTTGTCCGAAGTTTTTAAAGGAACTCCCGGAACGCCTTTTTTACTGAGCATCGAACGCATTGGAGAAATTGCTTCAACGGATTATTTGCTAACGCGAAAAACCATTAAAGTGAGTAATATCGCGTTTACCGAAATGCTCCCCAATCATATTGCATATATCGCTTTGCGCTCCTTTACAATGCATGCCGGCGACGAACTTTTGAATACGTTTTTAAATCTGAAAGAAAATAATCCAAAAGGATTAATCATCGATTTAAGAGGCAATGGCGGAGGTTTAATTATCGAAGCGGTTCATGGTTTGAATGTGTTTTTGCAACGAGGTTTGGAAGTTGTAAGAACGGAAGGACGGCAAAGCCGAAGTGATTATGTGTATCGTACACAACGACCACCACTCGATATTGTCATGCCGATTGTATTTTTAGTCGATGATCAAACCGCTTCTGCATCCGAAATTATGGCAGGAGCTGCACAGGATTTTGATCGAGCAATCTTGATGGGACAAAATACATATGGAAAAGGATTGGTTCAAAATGTGGTTCCTTTAAATTACGATACTCAACTAAAAATAACCATTGCTCAATACATTTTACCTTCGGGCAGACGGATTATGAAAGAGGTAAAAGCAAAGCAAGTTAAAAACTTTACTACTTTAAACGGACGACCTGTTGTGGAAGGAAATGGATTAACACCCGATGTGCTTTTGCCTGAAAAACAAACGAATTCGGAACTGTTATTTCAACAAGAAAATCTGTTTATTTTTGAGTTTGTGAATCAATATGTGGCTGCTCATCCCAATTTACTGAATGCAAAAGAAATCGAAATTACGGATGAAATACTCAAGGAATATCAAAAGTATCTTTCTGAAAAACAGTATGTTTATGTAGGTCTTATTAGAGAAAAGTTGGATGAATTACTTCGTTTAGCACAAGAAAATAAGTCGGATGCTTCGCTCATCGCTTTGCTAAAACAAGCCGATGAACTTGCCGGAAAATCAACTTTTGATACACAGACAAAAGAACAGCTAAAAAGTATGTTGCGATTGGAAATTCTTACGCATAAATCCTATCGCGAAGGCGCCGAAAAAGCATGCTTGAATACGGATGAAGCCGTACAAAAAGCAGTTGCGGTTTTATCCGATCTGAACCAATACAAAGCAATCCTTTCAGCGAAACACGAATGAGTCGAGCATACCGTTTTTTTTTACTTCGATGGGCTCGAGATTATTACGAATCGTTTTTTTATTTTTTTCTGCTCATTTTAGCTTTTAGTATTCCAACTTCAAGATTGTTAATGAGCATGAGTCAGTTAGCACTTGCATCGCTTTGGATTTTAGATGGAAGGTACTTGATCAAGCTCCGGCAATTTTTCCAAAATAGAATTGCTTGGATATTAACTCTTTTGTACGTTTTGCATTTTGTTGGTTTGTTTTATAGTGATGATAAAACACTTGCAATGACCGATTTGCGTATCAAACTGCCTTTGTTTTTATTGCCCTTCTTTTTTAGTAGTATTCGGAATTTGGGTCAACGCAAAGCTGCTTGGGTTTTGTTTGCATTTGTTACGGGCGCAGTGTATGCCAGTGCTTTTGTGAGTGTAGAACATTGGATTGGATCTAAGAGTTTGGAAGTTCTTTTGTCAGATCGATTTATCAAACACATGCGATTTAGCCTATTTATTAATTTCGCTATTTTCATTCTGATTTATCTCGGACGAAGCAACATGTTTAACAGGAGTGTTCAAGGAGCGATCGTCGTTGTTATACTTTGGTTGATCTTTTTTATGTTTCAGTTGGGCGCACTATCGGCCTATGTCTTGTTTCTTGTTTTTTCACTCTATTTTATTTTAGAAACTTATCGAAAGAAATCGCATGGAATGTTGCTGTTTGCTGTGCTTGTAATTGCAGGATTTTTGATTGCTCTTGTTTCGATAACGGATTTTATTTTACCTGAAAAGCAAGCCGTTTCTATTGATTCGTTGGATAAAAAAACAACTCAAGGAAACGATTATTATCATTTGCCAAATGATGTGTTTGAAAACGGAAAACCGATTTATATTTATGTTTGCGAGAAGGAACTTAATCGAGAATGGTCCAAAAGAAGTTCACTTTCTTTTTATGGAAAAGATGTGTTGGGACAGGAATTAAAAGCGACATTGATACGTTACTTAAATTCTTTAGATCTGCGCAAAGACAGTGCTGGAATGGCGGAGTTATCAGCAAAAGATATTAAGCAGATCGAAAACGGCACGGCCAATATACAGTATGTTTCGAAAACAGGATTTCAGTTGCGGTTAATGCAATTTGCGTTTGAGTTGGAACAATATAAAAACAATCCAAATCCTTCGGGATATAGTTTAGGACAGCGTTTGGAATATTGGAAAGTGGCTTGGAATCGAATTCAAAAAAATCTCTATTTCGGGAGCGGCACAGGAGATAATGATTTGCAAATGAAAAAAGGATACATCGAAACGGAATCAAAATTAAATCCCGATTTGTGGTTTCGTCCGCATAATCAATTTTTAAGCATTTGGTTGGCATTTGGATTGATTGGTTTGTTGGTTTTTATTGGTGTGTTGATTCTTCCATTCACTTCGGCTAAACAATCCATCCACCCTTTGTTTTGGTATTTCTTTATAAGTATCCTTCTTTCTTTTTTGGTTGAAGATACGCTCGAAACACAATCCGGAGCAACTTATTATGCTTTTTTTACCGCTTTCTTTTTAATGCTTTGGAGCATTCCAAAGAAGAAAGATACAGAAATGTAAGCATAAAAAAAGCCGGGAAAATTTCCCGACTTCCTTTTGTTCAATTCAGTTATTTACTCTTCTTCCAACGCAGTCTGAATTTCATCTGTCATTTCTAGGTTATGAAAAACATTCACCACGTCATCGTCTGCTTCAAAAGCATCAATCATTTTCAGAACTTTTTTAGCGGCATCCAAATCAAGCACTTCTGTATTGTTCGGAATTCGTTGCAATTCTGCTGTTTGAGGCTCAATTCCAAGCTCTTCGAGCTTTTTCATCATACTCCCAAAATCTTCTAAGCTGGTGGTAATTGTAGCCACGCCTTCTTCTATTTCAAAGTCTTCGGCACCGGCATCAATTATTTCCAGTTCAATTTCTTCGATATCCAAGTTGTCTATCGGAAAAGAAAAAATTCCTTTGCGATCAAAAATAAAACTAAGCGATCCGTTTTTACCCAAACTACCATCGTATTTATTAAAGATTGCTCGCACATTTGCTACAGTACGTTGAGTGTTATCGGTTGTACATTCAACAAAAACAGCAATTCCATGCGCAGCATAACCTTCGTATGTTAATTCGGTATAGTTTGCACTGTCTTTATCGTCGCCTTTTTTAATTGCTCTAAGAATATTATCTTTGGGCATACTCGCATTTTTAGCCAACGAAATAGCCAAGCGTAACCTTGGATTGCTATCCGGGTCGTTGCCGCTTTCTTTTACTGCTATGGTTATGTCTTTTACTAATTTGCTAAATAGCTTAGAGCGTTTTGCATCAGCAGCTCCTTTTTTTCTTTTAATAGTTGACCATTTACTGTGACCTGACATATATTAATTATTTAAAATGTTCTTTCTTTGCTGTGCAAAATTAACAAAAAATAGTAGTTGTAACCACAAGAAAAAAACCACGTCATAAAGGCGAAATAAAAATTGATTATCATGGAACCAAAAAAATTAAGAAGAAGTTATAAAGACAAAATAATAGGCGGCGTTGCCGGAGGTTTAGGAGAGTATTTTGCTACTGATCCACTCATCTTTAGGATCCTTTTTATTGTTTTGCTCTTTACAGGCGGCGGCGGTTTTTTGATTTATTTGTTGATGTGGATCTTTATACCAAAAGAAGATCACATTTTTGGCGAGCATTTTGAAGAACCTGTACGCAAAGAAAAATTTCCTCCCGAGGAAGTTGCAAAATCTAAACCGGGCAACGGAAGTCTGATTGGTGGAGCCATCCTTATTTTTATAGGTCTGTTCTTCTTATTAGATAATTTCTTGCCTTGGATTCGATTCAGCGATTTATGGCCGGTAGCATTGGTAATTGCCGGACTAGCAATCGTGAAAATGAATTATCCCAGTGCAAAGTCAAAAGATCAGAACAACGACGAAGCAGAACCATCTGTATAATCTTAAAATAGAATAGCTATGAATAATAAAAATGTTTTTTGGGGAGTAATCCTTGTAGTAATAGGTGCTGTATTTATTTTTAATAATCTGGGATGGTTCGATTTCAGTTTCAAAGCACTGTTTGATATGTGGCCTGCGCTATTGATTATTTGGGGAATTTCAATGCTTCCGATCAAGAGCGGTTTAAAAACAATTTTGTCGATTGTTACTGTTTTGCTTGCATTTGGAATTTCAACAACGCAAGATTATTCCGATCATTGGACTTCAAGATTGAATCGTCATGTGAAAATTCGCAATGTAGATTGGGATGATAAGAACAATAAAAACGACGATCGGACCGAGTTGTATACCTATACTTTTACGGAAGATTATGATAGTTCGATTGAAACTGCCGTTTTGAATATGGATATTGCTGCCGGAAAATTTTACATCGATGAGTCAACAGAAAATTTGATAGCGTTTGAATCTGAGAATAATTTTGGTCAGTACAAAAGAGAAGTAATGAAAAATGGTTCTACTACAGAAATATACATTACGCTTGATCAAGAAGGACGCATTCACACCGGTACAAATAAAAATCGAGCTTCTATTAAATTAAATCCTGAACCAACCTGGGAAATGAAACTCGATGTTGGCGCTGCAGATTTTAATTGCGATTTACGCGATTTTAAAGTGGGTTTAATTGATATCGATGGTGGCGCTTCCGCTATCAAAATAAAAATTGGCGACAAACAATTAGAAACCAAAATTAAAATCGAATCCGGTGCTTCTGCAGTTAAAATCTATATTCCTGAAAACGCAGGCTGTGAACTTATCAGCAATACCTTTTTGTCAGATTTAGGATTGGATGGATTTATTAAAAACGGCAAAACCTATCGCACACCTAACTTTGATGAGTCTACACAAAAGATTTATATTGAAATGGATGCTGCCGTTTCTGCTTTAGATATCATTCGCCAATAAATACGTGTAGATAACATTTCTCACCCATATTATTTGACTTAAGCACTCGCCAAAAGCGGGTGCTTTTTTTTAGCCAAATCGACTGACTTTTTTGAGCATTTCAAGGTTGATAATTTTCACCCCTTTACCGTCGGTTTCGATAATTCCATCGTCTTTAAAATCTTTTAAAATACGAATGGCGCTTTCGTTCGACATGGCAGTTAGATCGGCTAAATCTTTGCGCGAAAAAGCAAGAATAAACTCATACGATCCGTAAATACGATGTGCTAAACATAGCAAAATATCAGCCATGCGACCGTGCAATTGCTTTTGTGTTAAACTGAAAAATCGATCGTAAGTTAAAATATGAGATTCGTTTTCGATCCTCATTAAATGCCAAGCAAATTGAGCATTCTCTTGAGTGATCTTTTTTATTACATGTAAATCGAAAAAGCAAACTTCTACGTCTTCAAGCGCCGCTACAGAATAATGAAAAACATTATCAACCGACATGGAAGGGAGTTCTAAGAAGCATCCCGGAGGATTAATACACAATATTTGAGTACGGTTATCTTCTTCAAGATAGCTTTTGGTTAATCCTTTTTGAACGAATAATAAGTGAGTAGCAAAAGAACCTTGTTTGCAAATAACTTCTCCTTTGTT
>JAFGAK010000126.1 GCA_016933745.1 Bacteroidales bacterium | reverse complement strand
TTTTTGTTGCTATGTACTCCTTGGCGATTAAGTTCATTCCGTCTGCCAAAGGTGTAACCATGGCCACATTTGAAATGCGGTATAACGCTAGCAAACTGTGAAACGGCAAAGAGTGATACATGTACTGAATCGGCGTCCAGCCTACCTTTCCGTGGTCACCGTTGATTTTCCCTACGAGTTCGTCAACCTTCTTCTTTAGAGTCTGATAATGCTGAACTTTTGTTCGGGAGGGAACAGCTACCAGCACCAAGGTTACTTTTCCCTTGTATTCAGGATAACTGTGAAGGAAGAGGTCATAACCTTTCAGTCTGTGAAGTACGCCTTTTGTGTAGTCTAATCGGTCTATTGACAAAATTTTCTTAGTTGTTCCCAATCTTCTGCTCATTTTTTTGATGCTTGCTTGTACTTTCGGTTTAGTCTCAGCGTTAGCGAATAACTGGTAATCGATTCCAATGGGAAATGAATCCGCTTTTGCCAGACGGTTGCCGACGATTATTTTTCCTAAGGTGTGATTGAGACTTAACAGACGGCGAACTGTAATGAGAAAATTTTGAACATAACTATAAGTGTGAAAACCTAAAAGGTCCGCCTCCAACAGACAGCGCAAGATTTCTTCTCGCCATGGAAGTAAACGAAAAACATCTGGACTCGGGAATGGCGTGTGCAAAAAGAAACCTACTGCCACGTTCGGATATTTTTTCCTGAGGAGACTGGGAAGGAGCATAAGATGATAATCATGTACCCAAACCATGTCTTCGGGTTCTGCGATTTCTAAAACGCTATTGGCAAAAATTTCATTTACTTTTTTATAGACTTTCCAAGATGCCCTTTCATAGGTTGCGTATTGAGTGAAGCCATGGAGGAGCGGCCACAGCGTTTTGTTGCAAAAATTACTGTAGTATGATTCGATGTTTCTCTTTGACAAAAACACTGGATAGCTAGAAAATTCCTTCTCCAATTTTGTTTCAATATTTTCCTTTTCTTCCAAGCCGATTTTTTCTGAAGTGATTCCGCACCATCCTATCCACTTGCTGTTGAAGGATTTATAGAAGGAACCTAAACCAGTGGCTAGTCCTCCAACACTTTGTTTGAAATATATTTTCTCATTCTTTTTCTGAATGGTGACAGGCAGCCGATTTGATACGATCAGTAGTCTATTCATGATTGCTGCTCAACTTCTTTTCATTTTCAGATAGCTCCTTATTCAATAACATAAGCCAGTCAAGTATCAACCTCGTAATCAAGAAATTCTTTTTGATGTGCTCCTTTCCTGCTTTTCCCATTTCGGTTCTTAGTTTTTCGTCTTTAAGTAGCTTTATTATGCTATCGCTGAAACCATTGTAATCCTTGGGGTTATGCAGGAACCCGTTTACGCCGTTAATAACTTGGGTTGGTATGCCGCCGACTTTAGACGCAACGACTGGGGTTTCTTTATAGAGGGCTTCTGAAACTGTTAGACCGAATCCTTCCTTCAAAGATTTCTGTATAACAACTGATGAGGCTCTCTGTAAACAATTAACTAAGAAGGCGTTATCTACTATAAGCAGTTTTATGTCGTTTTTGAATGGGCTCTTGTCTACTTTCTTTTCAAGGGCCTGGAACACTTTTTGCCCTTCAGGGTCATCAGTAGCAAATTGCCCCAAAAGCACTAGTTGGCAATCCGTTTTTTTCTTGACCCGCTCAAAAACTTTTACGACTCCAATCGGATCTTTCCATGGGTCAAACCTAGAAACTTGGGAGATAATGGGTTTTTTCCTATCTACGCCAAATTTTTCTAAGAACTTTGAAATCTTGCTTTCTGAAACAGGCTTGTTTTTTACAGCAACTGGATCTATTGCAGGGCGTATAACAGTCTGCGGAATATTTAGATCCTCCTTTTTGTATTCGGGTAGCGAGACTACAAATCGATCATATTTCTGGATAAAGGCTTTCAGGTAGTTCCAAACTTCTTTGTTGGGCTCAGAAATATCAATGTGACATCGAAATATCCACGGTTGCTTCTTTTCGTAAAAGGAAATTAGCGGTAAGGGCTGGGGATCATGGATTACTACTAAATCATGGTCTATGTGTGTGAAAGTGGAGAACCTTTTGGTTGTTTGGTAGTAAATGTCCTTTTTCCTTTGGGAAAGATTAATCCTGTTTCCTTGAAGTGCATTATGAAACTTCTTGGTTATTGTGAAAAAGTCAGGAGTACCGTGCAAAATTCGCCATCCAAAATCTACTCCAACCTGATCAAACAAAGGCACTAAACTGTTCAGTATTTCTGCCACTCCACCGCCTTGATAAGTAGAGTTGATACAGAGAATGTGTTTTCCTGAAAGCTTCTCAGCTTCAGCGTGAATTTTATCTAACTCTAACTTACCAACAATTTTTGTGTAGCTTGCTAAGTTATTATTGTTAATCATATCGTTGTCTACCTCGAATCTGAATATTTTCAAACAGTCGTTTTTACGCTTCCCTGAGATAAAATTCTACATAGCTGCAGTTCTTACAAGCATAACCAAAGATTTTTTTGGCTTCTCGGGGGTTAATTTGATTTTTATCGGAAATCCAGCTCCAAGCCCCAAGAAGAGAACCTTTCTCCATTTCACCGTGACACTTGGGACACTTCGTTTTTCTTTTTGGCATTACTCACCAGCTTACTTGAAAGGGATTCTATTGATTTTGCGTGTGTTCCGCATTACTTTATATCAATCCTTTTGATTTTAAAGGGTAAACTCCTGCCTTTTTTAAGAACAATTTCCAATACGCCGTTCTTTAATGTAGCCTTAGCAGTCTCAGGATTGACAGAGCAGGGTAAATCTAAATTCATGGCGGGTTGTTGTCTCTGTCTATTCACGTTTATTATTAAGTTTTTTTCCGTTCCAATAATATTGATTTGTTCCTTATTTGCTCTAGGCAATTCAGCGACAATGCGTATTTTATCATCTTCCTCGAGAATATCCACGAGTGGTTTCAACTTTTGATCAGTTTTTAAAGAGTTTTGTATATTAGTAAAACAGCCAGAATGACCAAAATGTGTGATGTAGACTCGCCCATAAGGACCCAGCGTAAAGCCGTACGCAAAAAGTGGATATAGCTTTTTCTTTTGAGTCTTTTCTGATTTCCCATTTATTTCATGTCTGGTGATCTCTTGAATTTCTTTCAAAAATCTTTCCCAATCTACTTCATTTCCCAAAAAGAACCTTTTTTTCCGTTTATTTCGGTTTGAACGTGAATTCTCAGCCAAAAACATTTCACTTCCTGTCAATAATCCATACTGTTTAGTCTGATTGGTTTCTTGAGCAGGATATGTTACTTTAAGCAACCACAACGAGTATTTTTTATTGTATTCATAATCATCTTTTGTTTTGGACCAATTATCGAGCCATCTTTCAACTTGAGAGAAACCGCTTTGACTTGCAACCTCTCCGAGTATAGGGGAAAACTTCCAACATCCCCAATGTCCATTGTAAAAGCATTCAACAACAACTTTCCTTATTTTTTCTACTTCACAGTAGTTTGGCATACTCTCATCGAGATATTTTGAGGAAAGCTTATAGACATCTTCGTCAAATTTTCTATCCTTGAGAAGGTAACAGATCGAAGTTGACTCAGCAGGTTCTTTTGCTTGGCAATTTTTCGCAAGTTGATGAAAAGTAGCGTCTGATTCAACGCAAAATTCAGGTTCAGTATTTAGAATTCCCATTTTTTTTCTACGGTTCGCTTTCTTTTGGGCACTAATAAATCTTGTTTTTTCAACACAAGTTAACTTATTTTTATAATTTTTTGCGCATTTAAATCCCTCAAAAACTGTAAAAATTACAAAAAATCACGTATTTCATAAACGATTTCTACCAACCCGAGAGTGGTTGCTTTGAAGAATGCTGTAATGCTAGCTGGGTCTAAGCCTTCAACAATATGTTCGACCCGTTAAAGCTTCGTCTTTGTCGCTTGCCGACCTTTCGTCGTTTTGATCGGTTTACTCGTTGCTTCAACGCAATTTGTTTAAAGCCTGCTCCCCAGCTAAACACCATTAATATTCTCAGCACCCCTTATAAAGGTTAATTTCAGCATTAAGGGAACATATTTGTCGCCAATTCTAACAGATATTGGCTAAAGTTTTTCTCTTGAATCTGTTTGTTCGCTTTCGAAAGTGCAGAATTGAACCGGCTGAAAGTTATTTAATCTTCAACCTACCGCCAATTTTTTTAACGGTTTTTTCAAGAGAATCCACAACATCTTGAACTTGCTTTAATCCTTTCGCCACATCACCATTTTTATCTTTCAAGGTAATTTTCGTAGCGCAAACAATGCATTGGATAGTCTTTCCCTTTTTTATCTCACTCAAATAAACTTCGTTTTCAAGTCCACATTTTGGACAGCGTAAAAATACTTTCCAAGAATCAACATCAACCATTCTACTCACAATTAATCAAATGTTTAATTTAACACAAAAACTTTTGTGAACTCACATTCATTGCGAATATTTATTAGATGCCAAAAGTAAAGCAGACACTAATCGAGCTTGATACCTTTTAGGATTATGCACGATTCTCGGCTCAATAAAAAGGTAATTAAAAACCGTTGCCGAGGATGCCTTGTGAAAAGCTTGTGATAGGTTTAGTATTTAAGGAGAGCTTGAAGACTTGAAGTTAAGTTTGTCTATATTCAAGAAAGAAGACTTGAATAATTATTCTGGTAAAAACCACATCAGATTTGCTGTTGTTGACTTAGATAGGTCCAAAGAATACCCAGTAAACTTCGTGTGTATACTGCCAAAACAAATCAAGGAAAACAGTGGAAAACACACTCAGTTTGAAAGAAAATTCGGAGACGACAGTTTAGACCTGGCTGAAAAACTGTTGAATCACTCTTTAAAAGCTGAAAACGACTGGGAAGTTAAAGAAGAAATAAGACAACGCTTAGAAGTACTCAAACAAAAACCACAGAAAAACACCCGAAAAAAACGCTCATATTTCCGCAGTTTTTAAAACTTTTGCTAACAATAGCAGAGCCAGTTCAAACAAGATTTTTATATCACCATTAGTCTTTACTGGTATAGTGTTTTCGACACTTTTGAAGGATATTTTCCTTCACGTAAAAACATCAATAAAGC
>JAFGAK010000125.1 GCA_016933745.1 Bacteroidales bacterium | reverse complement strand
GATGCCGTTAAACTACTCACAGAAAGCAAAAGCACCAAAGCCTTTATAATCCTTTCTGCCGGATTTAGTGAAGAAAATGAAGCTGGTACCGAATTGGAAAGTCAAATTGTTGATCAGATTAATAAATACAAAGGAGCTTTAATTGGCCCCAATTGTACAGGCGTGCTAACACCAAAGCATCACAGTATTTTTACAGAACCGATTCCAAAACTCGATCCAAAAGGCTGTGATTTTATTTCCGGATCAGGAGCCACCGCTGCCTTTATTATGGAAGCCGGAATTGCTAAAGGCTTGAGTTTTTCAAGTATTTTCACCGTAGGAAATTCAGCTCAAATTGGCGTTGAAGATTTATTAGAACATTTGGATAATACCTTCGATCCAAAATCTTCGAGCAAAGTAAAATTACTGTATATCGAAACCATCAATAAACCTCAGAAATTATTAAAACATGCACAGTCTTTGATCCAAAAAGGGTGCAGGATTGCCGCCATAAAAGCAGGTTCATCAGAAGCGGGAAGTAGGGCTGCTTCTTCGCATACTGGCGCATTGGCGAGCCCGGACGAAGCCGTAAATGCCTTGTTTAAGAAAGCTGGAATTGTGCGTTGCTATGGTCGCGAAGATTTAATATCTGTTGCTTCCGTCTTCATGTATCCTCCCTTATCAGGAAATCGAATCGCTATTATTACACATGCAGGAGGGCCGGCCGTTATGCTTACAGATGCTCTTTCAAAAGGTGGATTAGAAATTCCGGCTATCATTGGAGAAAAAGCGGAAAAATTGAAAGCAAAACTTTTTCCTGGTTCTTCTGTAACAAATCCAATCGATTTCTTAGCTACCGGAACAGCCGAACAACTCGGAGAAATTATTGATGCAGTGAATGAAGATTTTGATTGGATTGATGCAATGGTCGTTATTTTTGGAACTCCAGGATTAGCGCCAATCTTTGATGTGTACGAGCTTCTAGATCAGAAAATATCGAATTCGAAAAAACCAATTTATCCAGTGCTCCCATCCACTTTTACAGCTTCCGAAGAAGTTAAATACTTTATCGAAAAAGGACGAATTAATTTTCCCGATGAAGTGACTTTGGGCAATGCTTTGGCACGAGTTTATAATACACCTAAACCGGAAAAACATTCGATTAATCCAACCAAAATAGATTTGGGATATATTAGAGCCATTATCGATAGCAATGAAAATGGCTACTTGCCGCCGTCGGCTGTTCGATCTTTGTTGGATGGCGCCGGAATTCCTCGCGCTGGCGAAGCAACGTGTGGAACGGAAGAAAATGCAATTTCAAATGCGGAACGATTGGGGTTTCCTGTCGTAATGAAAGTGGTTGGCCCTGTTCATAAATCCGATGTTGGCGGTGTTGTATTGAATGTAAAAGATTCTGCAACCGTTAAAAAGGAATTCAAACGCATGATGAAAATTCCCGATACCACAGCTGTTTTAATTCAGCCAATGCTTTCCGGTACAGAATTATTTGTGGGTGCTAAATATGAAGAAAAATTCGGGCATTTGGTATTATGCGGATTAGGTGGAATTTTTATTGAAGTACTGAAAGATGTGAGTACAAGCCTTGCTCCGATTTGTTTGACGGAAGCTCAAAAAATGATTCAAAGCTTAAAAAGCTATCCAATTATCCAAGGAATACGAGGGAAATCAGGAATCAATGAATCTAAATTTGCTGATGTATTAGTTCGATTATCAGCACTACTTCAAGCTGCTCCCGAAATTATCGAACTCGATTTGAATCCACTTCTTGGAACTTCAAAATCGGTAGTCGCTGTGGATGCACGAATCCGAATTGAGAAAAAGGCTTAATTTCTTGCAATTTTTTAACCTGCTACTCGGTAAAAGTAAATTAGAGTAAAGTCTTGACTTATAGTCAAATCCCAACTCTGCTTGGAATAACAGCAAACCCCGTCATCTCGACCGAACGAAGCGAACCCCTCATCTCGAACGGAGCGAAGTGAGAACGGCGCAGCCCTCAACGAAGGTAGATCTCAAACTATTAGAATGAGATTCCTCTCTGGGTTCAAAATGAAGGGAAAACCGACTGCAGAATGAGAGAAAGCTATCGCATAAAAACCGACAATAAAGTCTGCGCTTTCGCTTCAGTTTCTTGCCATTCTTTTTCCATTTCAGAATCGCGAGTAATTCCTCCTCCCGTATACAATACAACTTGATTGTGAATAACTTGCATACATCTTAAATTAACATACAGGTGAGCAAAATCCGCTGAAATCGGGCCTAAGAAGCCCGTATAATAATCACGTTTATGGGTCTCTACATTCAGAATACATTGTTTTGATTTTTCCATTGGGATTCCACAAATGGCAGGTGTAGGATGCAACTGATTTACTAATCGTAAAAATATTTTTGGGCGAAGTAAACTTTCAATTTCAAAATCAGTACACAGATGAACTAAATTTCCGGCTTGCGAAGTATAGGTATCAGATTCAAGGATTTGATTTTCATCAAAAAACTCTTGCAAAATAGCTTTCACATATTTACGAACATACACCTGCTCTTCTTGCTCTTTTTTCTTCCATTGGATATTTGAAATGTTTTGAGAACCCAAAACCTGCGTTCCGGCTAAGGCCATCGTTTTAAGCAGATTATTTTGTTTGGCAAGTAGAACTTCCGGACTCGCTCCCAGCCAATTACTTCCATCTGGCAAATGAATTAAATAAACAAATGCATGCGGATACGCTTCCTCCAACTTTTCAAAAAGAGAAAATAAAGAAACTTGATTCGGTTGCAGAACCTTTATTTTGGAAAGAATGACTTTGTCCAATATCTCGGTTTGCAATTCATGCATCATATTCTGAAAAGCAGCTACGTAAACCTCTTTTGAAGTAGATTCTAATTTCTCTAAATCAACAGGATTACAATCAGGCATGCCATTCAATTTTTCAATAACCGATTTGTCGATCTCAAAAGAACTCAGTAATTCATCCGATTCCAAAATCCATATAGGATGTAACTGATCCATCTCAAATGGAGCAAAAAGAAAGTTTTTTTTCTTCGTTAACTCAATCTGGGTCAAGTCCAATACTTGTTTTGGTTGAAAAGAGAGTAATGTTTCGGTGTTTTGACCCGGAACTCGATAGCAAACAAATCCAACTTCCTTCTTCAAAAGCAATTCATGAAAATGAGTCACAGAATTTGTCATCTATTTGAAAAGAATAAAATTGGTTAATCGTGCTGTAGATACTAAATCGCCCGATTCATCTTTGATTTGAATATCCCAAATATGTGTATTTTTCCCAACGTGTATAGTACGAGCTTCGCCAAATACCCAGCCATTTTTAACTGCTTTTACATGATTGGCAGAAATTCCAGCGCCTCTAACATCCGCTTTCTTATCCGCAACTAATACAGCAGAGCCGATACTTCCAATCGTTTCGGCTAAAGCCACACTGGCTCCTCCGTGTAATATTCCATAGGGCTGTCGTGTGCGATGATCCACTGGCATTTTAGCTTTAATAAATCCTGGTTCTACTATTAAATACTCTATACCGAGCACTTCCATCAGCGTTCCTTTGCTGCTTTGATTCATTTTTTCCAGCGAAATATCCATGTAAATTGATTTAGTGTTGAGCAAAAATAAGTCTATCCATCGAAAATGAAGCATGTTTTCCGAGAAAATGTACCTTTGCCAAAAGAATTGCATGACAAAAGAAGAAAGCGTCCAATTAAAAACGTTAATCGAAAGTAAACTCGTTCGCTTAAAAGTTCAAATTAGCGACCTCAAAGAACTTACTCAACCGATTGAACCGGATTGCGCAATCGGTCGGGTTAGCAGAATGGATGCCATCAATAATAAAAGTGTAAACGAAGCGGGTTTAAGAAAAAAGGTGGAACAATTGAATGGTTTGGAACACGCACTTACACTCTTGGATAGCAATGAAATTGAAAAATGCAGTGTTTGCGGCAATACCATACCATTAGGACGCTTATTTGTGATGCCGGAAAGTAGAAAATGCGTTCGATGTGCCGGATTTAAGAACAATTAATGTTTTAGATGGAGCGAATTCATATGGCTTTTACTACCTTTGTTCAACTCAAAAAAATCAATTTGAAAGATTTAGTAAAGATTAGTTTTCTGCTTGTGCTGTTAGGTTTTTTTTCTGCTTGTCTGAAAAATGAAATTTGCAGTCCTGTGCTCATTGAGCCGGTAGCGGGTATTTATACAGTTACAGAAAACAATGGCCTTTACGATACTGTATTAACGATGAAAAACATCGACTCCTTGTATAGTCTGAGTTATTCTTCAGAAAACATTTTGTACCAAAAAGATCAGATAAACAGTTTTAATTTGCCTTTAAACAATGTTGAAAATCAGAGTGGTTTTGTTTTGAGCATCGATGGAATCAAAGATACTATCTATCTTAATTATGAAAAAGCTTTGTTTTTTTACTCCGTGAAATGTGGGGCAACCTACACGTACACAATCACAAATATCAGTTATACTACAAACTCTATAAAAGAAATACTATTAATTAATCCCGCGGTAAATGTCGTTACAGCTGAAAATATTCAATTGGTTTTTTAGCATTCTAATTCTTTTTGCTACCCAAGTTTCGGCTCAAGAAAGCCAAGACAGCACCAAAGTGGCGAGCAAATTGGAACAAACAACTGTAAAAGCCAAAAAAATAAAACCTGTCAAAGTGTTTTACGAACGCGATTTGAAGATTGGTTGGGATTTAAGCAATTTGCTGATTGGTTCTCTTTCACCTGGTAGAACAGGTTTGGATTTTTCGATTGATTATAGTGTAAAAGATAAAACCTATGCCATTCTTGAGTTTGGTAATAATACCTATAATAGCAGCAGCGATTTGCTCAGCTATCAATCAAACGGAAATTACTTCAAGCTAGGCGTTGATTTTGATATGCGAAAAAAAGACAAAGCCTTTAGTCGCGATTTATTTGTTCTTGGAATACGATACGGGTTTTCATCTTTTAATCAACAATTAGATAACTATGTTATTTCTTCGTCTTTCTGGCCAACACTTACAGTTGAAAACACAAACTACAAAGACCAAGCACATTGGATAGAAACGGTTGCCGGCTTTAAAGTTGAAATCATCAAAAATATTTTTCTGGGCGCGGGATTGCGATTTAAAGCAATGCTTTTCCAGACTGGCGATAAAGTAATTAAACCTGCCCCATTCGTGCCCGGATACGGCAAAACAGGCGGAACCATTGTAGTTGGATTCAACTACAATATCTATTATAATTTCCCATTAAATTACTCGAAAAAAACAGCTAACCGTGCAAAATAATTCCTACATAATACGTAAAATAGGATTCTTGCTAATTGTTTTAGCACCTTTACTGGTTGCAGCGCAAAGCGCCGAAGATTATCCAAAAACCATCGGAATCGGATTCAAAGCAGGCGCAAGTTATAGTAATCTTTCGGTGGGAATTCCGCTACAAAATAGCCAAGGATTTATAGAACCTACTTACGGCTTAATATTTTCCTATATCGATCAAAAAACGGTTGGAATTCAAATAGAAGTAAACTACAAGAGCAAACGTTGGGAAGAAAACCCAAGTGCCGATTATCTTTTTCAATCCAAATTAGACTACCTCGAAATCCCTTTACTCACAACGCTTCATTTTGGAAATCGAATGAAGTTCTTCGTCAATTTTGGACCCCATTTATCACTTTTAGTAAAAAAAGAATGGAGTGATAACATCGATGCTGCAGCTGCTGCTTTTCCTTATTACGAAAATAGAATTCCACGTAAAGGCGATTTTGGCTTGACTGGTGGAGCCGGAATTCGTTTGCAAACAGGCTTTGGCTTGATTCAGACCGAAGCGCGATTTACTTACAGCTTCCAAAACCTCTATGATTCGACCACCACAGGACTCGATTATTCCAACCTCCAAACAATTGGAATTACGCTCAGCTATCAATATCTATTAAAACATGGGAATTAAGGCTAAAGTTTTACTTTTCGACTTAGATGGAACACTCACAGATCCCGCAGAAGGAATTCTCAACTCAATCCATTATGCTTTAAAGAAAAAAGGAATTATTGAGAAACATCCAGAGGAGCTTCGAAGTTTTATAGGTCCGCCTTTACAATGGTCTTTTCAGCATCGCTATCAATTATCAGATAATGAAACCGTTGAAATTGTGCGCATTTTTAGAGAATATTTTGCACAAAAAGGTATTTTCCAAAATGCCATCTATCCTGCAATTCCAGCGCTTTTGAAATCGCTCAAAAAGAAAAATAAAATCATTTCTTTAGCTACCGCAAAGCCAACACATTTTGCAAAACAAGTCGTCGAACACTTTCAAATTGACAGCTATATAGATGCTATCTCCGGAGCAAATTTGGATGGAAGCAGAACAGATAAAAAAGAAATTGTTGCGTATGCAAAAGAACTAACCGGAAATCGGTCGGCAGAAAATTATTTGATGATTGGTGACCGTGAATACGATATTGCTAGTGCGCACTTTCATTCCATACCAGCTTGCTGGGTGACCTATGGCTATGGCGAATCGTCGATGGTTCTAAAGGAGAATCCGGAATATGTTTGTCAATCTGTTGAAGAGCTTTCTGATCTGCTCTTAGGTTAATTTTTCGAAAATCAAAATTCACCTCCAATTCATTCAAAAAAAAAACAGCGAAAAGAAAAATCTCCTCGCTGCTAAAATTCTTTTTTTAGAAATTAATCGAGTAAAAGTGCATTAAACAAGAATTTGTAAACGCTACTTGTCGAAGACCTGAATTGTGGACTAAACGAATAAAAAACCATTTTCCCTTTGCCTTTTTTAATACAAACAGCCGCAGGTAATTTGCTTAGCAAATCTTCGTTTTTCATATAACCACTCGGACAAATATCATCTTTTGGGAAAGAAGCAATTACTCTTCGATCCATATCAAATCCGGGAATACTTGTTTGGAAAACAGGATCGCCTCTAAAGAAAACATTTTCTGTTTCACGCATTCCGTAGGTCAATGGAAGATTTGTTTTAAGCAAAACGGTTGCTAAACTACCAGCCACATACAAACCTTTCTTCTCCAACTGATTGGCTATATTTGAAATAGGTAAACTAAAGTCTTCTTCCTCTTTTCCAGAAGTAATTTTCATGGGTCCCATAAAAAGATCTACTGAATTTCCCCAAGTCACTACATGACCACCATTATTCACAAATTCCATCACGCGTTTTAAGCCTGCTTTACCCATTCCCTTGGCAAATTGTGGAGGCAAACTACTTGGATTATAATCGCCCGAAGAAGTTTTTCGTTTTCCTTCCAATAAAATATCTTTCTCTGAAGAAGGAAATAACAGCACACCAAAACCGGAAAGATCCATTGTTTGCAATTCATCCGGACGAATCAATTGAAATGGAATAGAATGATCGTCGAGCACATACCGTGTCCAACCTGCATCCATATCATGATTCCACGTTTCGATAATGCCCACTTTAGGATTCTCGAGTTTTTTCAATCCTTCTAATTTTGATTCGCTGAAAGTAGCATACACTTTATTTGCAACTAGTTTTTCTTCGAGTAGTTTTTTATTTTTCGCATTGATTTTAATAGCAAAACTACCAATATGCACATTTTCTTGATCTTCGCTAAAGCGATAAACGGCTTGTGCTTCCGACAAAAGTTCAAATGCCATTGCAAAACTTCTGTTTTGTTCAACTGGCAAAATCACATACAAAGCCTTTTCGGGAATTGAATTCTGAATAGTTATTTTTTCGGTAATCGGTTGTAGATTTTCCTTTAATCCGGCTATCTTATCATTCACCTCAACCGATTCCAAACCCATATGTAAAGGTAATGACCAAGACGTAATATCGTAAGGCTCAATCATAGGTCCGTCTTTAGAATAATGACGTACAGGAAAAGATTGTTTTTCCATCACCTCTTTCACAAAAGCTCTAAAAGGTTGAGAAAGAGGAACAACAATAGATCCTTCCGAAAAAACAGTTTGATTGATTACTTGCTCCTTAGTTAATTTATTTACCTGAATTCCATGTTCCAACATCAAATTTACAAAGGCTAAAAGTTGTCCTTGGTCGTGCTGTTTAGCGGGTAAAATATAATAAAATGGAGCTTGGTTATCGCCTTTGCTCACTTCTTTTTTACAAAGAGTATTCGTAAAGTTTAGAATTTCCTTCTTATGAAAAGAAGCTGTTTTGATAATCGACTTCGTGGAAACCAATTCTAGTTGAACAATGTCGTTTAAAGTCCACCAGCCACCCATCCAAGGATCAGGCATATTGGCGCTGATTTCATATTCGGCTAAACCTTTACCACTAACAGATAATTCATTTGGTTCGATGTAAATAGAAGTTGCAGTTGCTACACTAGCGGCTTCTGTTAGAAAAGCCATTACATTTTTCCATAAACAAGTTTCGGTTGATCCCGGCCAATAATTATCAAAAGCATATCCTTGCGATACACCTTTTAATCCGGCGCCTGTAAGATCTTTAATCATGTTTGTACCAAACAATCCATTCCAATTCCACAAACCAGCGTCAATATTTTCCGCAATTGGATCGTGATTTGGTGGTACAAAATACCGCGGACCTCTCGATCCCATTTGATGTTTTTCTACCATCACTTGAGGAAACCAAGTGGTACTTGTTATGGTTGAAATAGCGCGAGAATCTGATTGTGATAAAGTGATAAAATCTCGATTATTATCATGTCCTACATATTTATGATACAAGCCAGGCATGGTAGAACCTTCGTATTTGGTTCCTTTGTATTCCAAATAATTCTCAACAATCATATTCATTCCATCGGGATTGTGATTCGGAACCATCATATACACTACATCATCCAAATAACTAAGCATTTCCGGATCGTTAGTGGTTGCATAATCGTACGCAATTAAGGAAGCTGCCTGCGAAGGAGCTACTTCGGTAGAATGCATGGAAAGAGTGGCTAACACAAAAACTTTTCCTTTTTCCGCCAGATCTGTTTGCTGCTCATGATTCAGATTTGGATCGAGCATAAGCGTTTTATTAATCGCTTTGTATTTCTCCAGATTTTGAATATTCTCTTCCGAAGAAATAAATAAAATGTACATCGGCTGTCCCATTGGACTTTCGCCAATTTGTTCCATTTTTAGTCGTGGAGAATTCGCATCTAAAAGACTTAAATAATCGATAAGTTGATTGTAGTTAAATAAATTACCGGCACTTCCGGGTTGAAATCCAAAGAAATCTTTTGGGGTTTGCATGCTCTGTTTTTGTGCAGACAAGCTGCTGAAACTAAACAGCAGCAATGCAATGCTTAGAAAAAAGGTGTGTGTTCTTTTCATAATGTATATTCTAAAATTTTAGGTTTTTAAAGGTTAATTTGATCAATCAATCGTGTTTTTTCACAGCTAATTTAAAAAAACAATTGTAACTTTATTCCAAATAAATGCAATCATTAAATAATAGCCTTCATGAAAAAAATTATTATCACTACAATCGTTGCACTTGGATTCCTTTTGAACGCCTTAAGTGCTCAAGAATTTATCGTTTTAGAGAACGGACAAGATCAACAAATAAATGGAATGTTGGTAGGATTTTCAGCAGTTCTTAAGGAAACAAAAAAAGAGGCTGATTTATATAAAATCACCGTTACTATTACCAACCAAGGAAATGACTATTTGCGCATTTTTGAATCAGCACCGGATGTTTATATCGAAAAGCCGGAGCATGCAATTGCATTTTTCCAATTTACAAATGCCACAGGAAAAGCGCTTTCAGCAACCGATGCTCGTTTATTCCCACATCCTTTAAGTGTGAAGGTATCCTATGCCTGCAAAAAATGTCCTCCTCCAACAAAAAAAGACGAAGACCCCAACGAATATTATACCAAAATGGCCATTGTTGGAACTCAATTTGTTGGCGGAGCTACGCTAAATAAAGTTTTAAATATTCGAGTTCCAACCGGAGAAGAGCCAAAAGTTCGGGTCATGGTTTATTAATAACCCTAAAAAATATTTTCGAAGTGATAAAAAAAATCCTTTTCCTCCTTATTATTAGCACCGTATTCACTGGGTGCAAAAAGGATGGTCTTTCAAGAAACCAACAAAAAAAAATCAATGCTGCTTTAGAAAAACTAGCATGCGAAAATGATTTGCCTGGTATCAATTTTTCAGTAATCATCAATGATGGAAAGCAGGAAAACTTTTCTTATGGTTATGCCGACCTAGAGAAAAAAGAAAAGCTGAACGAAAAGCATGTTTTATTTACCGGAAGTATCGGTAAAACATTTGCTGCCAGTATGATATACAAATTATTCAGCGAAGGAAGATTGGGTTTGAAAGATAAATTTATCGAATTCTTTCCGAATGTTGAATGGCTCAAAGAAATACCAAATATCGAAGAGATTACCATTGAAATGCTTCTTCAGCATACGAGTGGATTGCCTCGATATGTAATGAATCCAGGCGTTTGGGATAGCTTAGCGACCAATCCAAATAAAGTTTGGAGTTACCACGATCGATTGGAACTTATCGTTGGAGAGCCTGCTGTTCATGCTCCAGGAAAAGGATGGGCTTATTCCGATACCAACTATATTTTGCTTGGGATGTTGATTGAGAAACTGAATCGAGAACCTTATTACGATCAATTAGTTGCTAAGATTTTAAAGCCGTACGAACTATACGAAACGCATCCGGCAATTGTCCGTAATCTTTACAATTTAGCTTGTGGTTATTCCAAATTAGACAGCCTTTTTAAAATGCCGTATAAAACGGTAAGCGATGGTTTCTATGCATTCAATCCGCAATTGGAATGGACCGGAGGAGGTATAGCTTCTACAACATCTGATTTGGCAAAATGGGCAAAAATATATTATACAAGTGAACTGATTCCTGAATATTTTCGGCAACAAATTATTACTCCAAATGCAAATGGAAGGAACGTTTTCCCATCTACTGATTACGGAATAGGTAGCTTTATTTTTCATACAAAATCAGGAACGGCTTACGGACATACCGGATTTATTCCTGGATATGTTTCGATATTTGCTTATTATCCTGATTTGCAAATTGCTGTTGCCCTGCAAATTAACTGTGATTACGCCAAGGAAAAACTGAGTTTACAGGATTATTTAGACACCTTGATACCTATCATAACACATTAAAAACCAAATGAATTCGTAAAATATAAATTAACTACTCATGAAAAAGTTCTTTAGATTAATTACATCTCTCCTATTTCTCAGCAGTTTTTTGGCACTTAGTTCCTGCTCCAACCAAGTTGAAACGGTAGTTTATCCAACAGCTAAAATTGCTAAAGAAACAAAAGTGTACTCTACACTCGCATTACAAACCAGCGAATACAATAAAAAATACAATTCCGAAATAGTTGGAACAGCTTATCCCGGACAAAATATTCTGATACTTGAAACTGGTGGTTGGGAAAAGTACAAAATTCAATTGCCTGATGGAACGATGGGATGGATTGATGCTCAATATATTGCTCCCGAAAAACATACGTTTATCAAAATCAACGGAACATCCACCAATAGACATATCGCTTCGAATATTGGGGCAGTGGGCGCCAACCGTAAAATCGTGAAGGAAGTCAATGAAAAAACTGCGGTTACCCGATTAGAAGAAGTTAGCCAAGAAGGGGCACGGGGAAGTATAATTGATTGGACAAGAGTAAGAACCGAAGATGGAATTGAAGGATGGATCATGTCGGATTATCTTTACAGAATAGTTCAAGATACACCTCGAATAGTTGCAAGAAAAGACTGGCAATATGGTTTAAAAAGTTTTAACAAGTCGTGGGTTGGAGAACCCATCAGTGATTTTTGGCAAAAATACAAAGAGCCATCAGGCATTGCTCTAAAAGATGGAAAAACGATTCAATACTTCAATAATATTTATTTATTTGAAGGACCTGTCAAATATTTTGGCACGCGAGTTTATGTTAAAGATGGACTGATCGAATCCATTGATGGCGGAGGAAGAAAAACCAATTGGATTGGTTATTTGCCACTTTCATCAGCATTAAGAATTGATTTCCTTGCAAATTATATCGGGAATTGGCAAACCACGATTATTGATGAAGATAATCCGGAGGCAGAAACCAAACAACTGAGTGACTATATGCCCGAATGGCTTTCGTATGTGGTCATGGTTTTAATCTTTTTAACTTTCCTTGCTATTCTTTATTTCATTCTTAAACTTCCGTATTACATACTGAATAGATTCCTTTTTAAAGTTAGTTTGGATCGAAAATTATATAACGGAAGAATATTGACTTACGCCATCATCGGAACGCTGCTTGTAGGATATCCATACTATGTGTTGGTGACTGTGCATATTTATCCTTTTAATGATTTCTTTTGGATCACCAGTCTGTTTAGTTTAGGAATGTTGTTTGGTAATTTTTCTAAATGGCGAAACGATTTGGATTACAACCGCTGCAATGCTTCTACTTGTCATCGATGGACGGGAACAGATAATGGGACCGAATTTTTAGGTGGGAATACAGTTACTCAGCGTGTTCGTTTTAGCGATGGTTCTTCAGAAACCAATCGACAGACTACACGAAAATACAGAGATTACAGATTATGCAGCGCCTGCGGTCATGAGTGGTCGATTGTGCGAACGGAAGTGATTGGAAAACTGAGAGTTTAAAAATCAATACGAATCTTTGATCCAATTGTAAGATCGACGTTTTATCCATTTACCTCTGGTAAAATCGGGGAAGAATTGTAACTGACCACCACTCGCAATGGAATCTTCTGAAAGCGGAGTGATTGAACTCCAACTTGCAGCGTCATAAACGTCCAAAGGCGGCGCAATCAGCCTTTTTGCAGATTCCACAAAAGCATTCAAAACAAAGAAATCCATTCCTCCATGTCCTGCTCCTTCAGCATCTGAAGCAAAACGTTTCCAAAGAGGATGATCGTATTTTTCCAACCATTCGCTTGCTTCGTCCCAACGGTGCGGCTTTTGTGCTTCTCCTTCGATATAAATCCTATTTCCATCCACTTCCCAAATCCCTTTGGTTCCTTGCACACGGAAACCTAAAGAATAAGGGCGCGGCAAATTGGTATCGTGTGTAACAATAATTGTTTCTCCGTTTGATGTATCGATTGTTGTGGTTACAATATCACCCAATTTCCATTCTAACTTCGCATTTGGATGATCTTCTCCTCCTTTTTCAACAATATGATTGTGCAAACCTCTGGATTTAGTTGCATGCGATGTTAATGATACAAATCGATTTCCTCTGTTGATATTGGCATAAGTAGCTACCGGACCCACTCCGTGAGTTGGATACAAATCTCCATTCTTTTTTAAGCTATGTAAAGTTCGCCAGCGTGCCTCGCTAAATCCTTTTTCGCCAAACTCAACACCATAACCATAAGGATGAATGCCATCGTTGAATTTAACTTCACGTAAATCGTGCTGATAGCCACAACGAAAATGCATCAATTCTCCAAAAACACCTTGGCGAACCATATTTAAAACAGCCATAACATCTCGTCGATAATTGACATTTTCTAAAATCATCAAATGTGAGCCTGTAGCTTCGTGTGTATCTACTAAATCCCAACATTCTTCTAGGGTCATGGCCGCAGAAACTTCCACACCTGTGTATTTTCCTGCTTTCATGGCATCCACACTCATCGGCGTATGCCAAACCCAAGGCGTTGCAATAATCACGGCATCCACTTCGGGCAATTTGAGCAAATTCCGATAATCATACTCATCTACACCAAACTCCAATGCTTTTGGATATCCCTCTTCTTTGAGCATACTTTGAGCTAATTTCAGCCGATTGGGATCGATATCGCAAATTGCTTTTACTTCGATATCATTTCGTTGCAAGGCATTTTTAAGATGCTCTTCTCCGCGTAATCCGCATCCGATAAATGCCAGATTGAGTTTTTGTTTAAGTGGATTGCCAAAACTTAATTCAGGGAAAAAAGTTAATCCTAAACCGGCAATGGCAGAGTTTCTGAGGAATTGTCTCCGATCGATTGTCATGGTATTCTTTCTTTCCTACGAAAGTAAAAAATTCTGACTTATACTTTATTAAGAATTAAATTTTATTGGAATTATTAGAAGGTTTTATGCAAAATCCAAGCATTTTTAAACCCTTGCTGTCGGATCCATTCCATTTGCGTATTTGCTTCGCTATTATTAACAAATGATTGAATTGCAACGCGATAGGTACCGGAATTACTTTGTCCGGCAATAAAAGCACGAAACCCTTGCTCTTTGAGGTCATTCACAAGTAAATCGGCTCGGTTTTTCTCAAGGAAAGAACCACAGATAATATGAAATTCGCCACTTACGTCGTTGGCTGGTTCTTTCACTATCAATTCAACCACAGGTGCTAAGACTTCATCTTTGGATGTTGGCTCTGGCTCTGCAACAAGCGCTGGTTCATTTGCTTTTTCGAATTCCGAACTTTGAATTTCTTTGGTAGCTTTGTCCTCATTTCCAAACAAGGTAGATTTCAAACTATCCAGGTATGAAAAGAAAGAAACCTCTTGAACATTCTCTTTATTCCCGAGCCATCCCGGTAGGTAAAAAGCAGCTCCGATAAGAATAGCAAACGGAAGCAAAACTGCAGCTACTTTTGTAATGAGCTTGGTATTAATCGAGCGAACTTTTGAGTTCGGTTTTCTGAGATCGACTAGAATGGGTGCTTTGGCTTGATAATCATTCCGACGATCAATCTGCTTTATAGCAATGGGTTTAAGCCCAAATACTTCTTCGTTGTAGTTTATTTTCTCATTGGGCAAAAACTCCAATTTACCAGAACGATTCAAATCCAAAACGCCTAAATCGCCAAAAGCAATTTGTTTTCCTTCCGTCAAATCGCGATGACAATAATGAACAAAAAGATCGAGCATTTGCAAACTCGATTTGTATGATAACTGCATTTCTTGCGAAAGGTAATGAGCCAGCATGCCATCGTTCGACTTTAACTCAGCATTGAAAACTAATTTGCGAGCGGGAGGATTTATTCTTTGCTGCTTTGAATTGATTTCTGCTCCGTGATAATTGGTTAAAAAACCGCCCAAACCAGGGATGATAACACACTCGTGTTTCACGATTAACTTCCCGATATGAGCCGCAATATCCATTGTTTATTTTAAGAAGTCAAATGTAGCGCGGAATCTAGAATAAATCAAGATTTGTTGGTAAGTTTTAGCAAATCTTCAGGAACATCTACTGCGATCGATTCAAAATCAGTTATTTTGGTTTGAATTGTAAATCCATTTTCAATCCAACGAAGCTGCTCTAAAGATTCTGCCAACTCCAAAACACTGTTGGGCAACGCACAAATTTGCTGTAATACATCGGTGCGATAGGCATAAATTCCTAAATGCTTATAAAACGTATGTGATTGTATATCAGCAATATTTTGCGACCGAATAAACGGAATGGCAAATCGACTGAAGTAAATTGCTTGTCCGTTTTTTTGAGTTATTACTTTCACCACATTCGGACTCACAACTTCGTCCGCATTGCTAATTGATTTAATCAAAGTAGCTATTTCTGTTTGTTCGTTTTCAAAAGCAGTTGTTAATTGTTCAATCTGAATTGGATTGATATAAGGTTCATCGCCTTGGATATTAACCACCACATCGAAAAACTTTTCCTCCTTAGCTAAGCTATTTACTACTTCGTTGCATCGGTCGGTACCGGAAGTGTGCGATTCACTAGTCATTTGAACTTGGCCTCCAAAACTTTTAACGTGTGTAAAGATTCTTTCATCGTCAGTAGCAACAATAACTTCCGACAAAGAACTGGCTTTGCTAGCTTGTTCGTAAACACGTTGAATCATGGTTTTCCCATCAATCATTGCCAATGGTTTGCCAGGGAAACGACTGGAAGCATATCGGGCAGGAATAATTCCTAAACAACGCATGATCTTAATTTGAGGAAGAAAAGATTAAAACAAACCGTGAATTTCGGCATTTATTTTCTCAATAACATTACCTAAATCTTCCGGATTATCCGTAAAATCGGTATTATCAACATCAATAACAAGCAATTTACCAATGGTATAAGAATTGATCCAATCTTCGTAGCGCTCATTTAATTTCTTTAAATAGTCAATTCGAATGGATTCTTCATAATCGCGGCCTCTTTTTTGAATTTGATTGACCAAGGTTGGAACGCTTGCACGCAAATAAATGAGTAAATCAGGAGCTTCGATAAAGGAACTCATGAGCTCGAAAAGCGAAAGATAATTATCAAAGTCGCGCGTTGTCATTAAATTCATTGAATGCAAGTTAGGTGCAAAAATATAGGCATCTTCATAAATCGTCCGATCTTGAATTATGGTTTTATTACTTTTCCGAATATCAACCACTTGGCGGAAACGGCTATTCAAAAAGTACACTTGAAGATTGAAAGACCAACGCTTCATATCTTCATAAAAACTATCCAAATATGGATTATCATCAACACTTTCGTACAAAGCTTTCCAACCCATTTGTTTGGCTAGAAGTCCTGTTAATGTGGTTTTTCCCGATCCAATATTCCCTGCAATGGCAATGTGCATAACGTTTGAATTTTATTTGCTTTCAACTTCTTAGAATTTGTTTTGTAGATGGTATCTTGTTTCCTATTTACTAAAAAACAGGTTTATTATATTACCTATTCACAAAACCAACAAAGGTAAAATATATATGTATTGGTATGGACAGGCTAATTATAGATTCTGTCAACTAAAGCATTTGTAAAGCATCCATTTTTTAGTCAATTGGTTGAATAATAGGCGAAGAGGATGACTAATGATTGTTGATATTTTTTATGCAAATGTTGAAAAAAAGAATTTTTACATCCAATTAATTGATTGCTTTCAAAATCTCATCGAGGTATTTACGGTCATTCGCCAAACGTGGAACTTTGTGTTGACCTCCCAATTTATTTTTCATTTTCAGCCAATTATAAAAAGTTTTAGGAGGAACGGAATGAATAAGCGGCTCATTTAGAACCATGTTCTTATATCGCTTTGCTTCATAATCGGAGTTCAAGGATTTCAACGCGTTATCAAGCGCATCCGTAAACTTTGCCAAATCTTTGGGTTCCTTCTCAAATTCAAAAATCCACTCATGACGTGCGGTATTCGTGCTCAGAGAATACACCGGACCAGCCGTATATTCATTTACATTTACTCCGCATTTATCGCAAGCTATTTTAATCGCTTTATTTGCATTGTCAACAATAAGTTCTTCGCCAACGGCATTGATAAAATTCTTGGTTCTTCCACTCACCTGAATTCGATAAGGAGCAAGCGAGGTAAACTGAATAGTATCGCCAATTTTATAGCGCCACAAACCTGCATTGGTAGTAATGATTAATGCATAATTAACACCTAATTGAACATCTTCTAAACCAATGGTAATTGGGTTTTCAGCCTCGAGTTGATCCATTGGCAAAAACTCGTAGAAAACTCCATAATCAAGCATTAGCAGTAAATCGTTCGAATCTTTTTGATCTTGAATACCAAAGAAACCTTCTGATGCATTGTAAGTTTGCCAATAATTAACAGGTTGATTTCCAAATAAATTATTGAATTGTTTACGATAAGGCTCAAAATTTACACCTCCCCAAAAAAAGACTTCGAAATTAGGCCAAACATTCTTGATATTCGATTCTCCGGTAATTTCCAATACTTTCTTGATAAGCACCATGGTCCAAGACGGAACACCCGCCATATTAGTCACATTGTGTTCTCTTGTTATTTGAGCCATTTTATCAATTTTCGACTCCCATTCATCCATTAAAGCAACAGCAAGGTTAGGCGTTCGATGCATCTCAGCCCAAAAAGGTAAATTCTGAATCAAGATTGCAGATAAGTCGCCGTCGTAAAAAGATTCATTATTGATCTCGTTGATACGATGACTTCCACCCATAGCAATGCTCTTACCATCAAATATTTGCGAATTGGGGTGCGCATTGATATACAAAGACAATAAGTCTTTTCCACCCTTAAAATGACAATCTTCCAAAGCCTGTTTACTCACAGGTATGTATTTGCTTCGGTCGGCCGTAGTGCCACTCGATTTGGCAAACCATTTTATATCTGAAGGCCACAAAATATTTTGTTCGCCAGCACGATTTCGATCAATATAGGGTTTTAGTGCTTCGTAATTTGAGATTGGAACTCGAGCGCGAAATTCATCTACATTCCGAATACTATTGTAGTCGTATTTTCTGCCCCATTCTGTTTCAGAAGCTTTGAATATAAGCGTTTTAAACCACTCTGTTTGCACATCATGAGGATATTTAATAAAAAGCTCAATTTGATGCATTCGCTTTTTCATAATCCAACTGATGACGGAATTGAGTAGTGCCATTTTTAAGTTTATTTCTGTGCCAAATCTACAAAATAAACCGTTACTACCCGATAGTTAAATAAAGCTTTTGCTGTTAAAAACAAAGCGAGCGAAAGCAAGTGAAACATACAAAATATAGTATCTTTGTAAAAAATTGAATATGGAAACACGACGAAATAAAGACAGTCAGATTAGTGTTGGAATTAGTCATGGTGACTACAATGGAATTGGCTACGAGGTGATTCTAAAATCTTACAACGATCGACGCATGTTTGAGTTTTCTTCGACTGTATTATATGGATCTTCCGAACTTGTAGATTTCTATACAAAAGAATTGAAATTAGATTCAATTCCTACGAACCTCGTTAAAGAAGCCACAAAACTTCAGGCAAACAAACTAAATATTTTAAACGTTGCTGATAAAAATACGAAAGCAGAACCCGGAAAATCGACTAAAAAAGCGGGCGAAAGTGCGTTCAACGCTTTGGAATTGGCAGCAAGAGATTTGAAGAATCAAAGCATTGATGTTTTAGTTACTGCGCCCATTAATAAAGACAATATTCAATCGGATAAGTTTCATTTTCCAGGACATACAGGTTATTTAGGATCTATTTTCGAAGAAAAGAATTACCTCATGTTGATGGTACAAAACGATCTCCGCATTGGTGTTATTACGGATCATATTCCACTTGCCGAAGTAGCATCTACAATTACCAAAAGTTTGATTTTAGAAAAAATAAAAACACTTCACCATTCACTTATTTACGATTTTGCTATTCGTAAACCAAAAATAGCTTTGTTGGGATTGAATCCACACGCTTCGGATAATGGATTGGTTGGAAATGAAGAGGCCGAAATTATTTCCCCTGCAATTTTAGAAGCTCAAGACCAAGGAATGTTGGTGTATGGACCTTATCCTGCCGATGGATTTTTCGCATCCGAAAACTACAAAAATTTTGACGCTATACTAGCCATGTATCACGATCAAGGTTTGATTCCATTTAAAACATTGGCTTTTAAAGATGGTGTAAATTTTACAGCCGGATTGGCGGGTGTAAGAACTTCGCCAGCGCACGGAACTGCCTACGAAATAGCTGGGAAAAACTTAGCTTCGCCTGATTCTTTTCGGCAGGCTATCTTTCTAGGAATTGAAATTTTCAAAAACCGAATGCTTTACGAGGAAATTAATGAAAACCCTTTGCAATCAACCTTGAAAAAGATCAATCAGAAAACAGCCAGAGATGTGGATGCTTCCAGTTTAAGCGAAGATAACGGAGAAAAAGCAGAAGGATTACCTTATTAATAGTTAACGTATTCTATTGTAACACAAACGAATAATGTATACACTTTCATCTATTGCCGCCGAAGTCAACGGACAACTTCACGCATCGAGTGATGCAGAGATTAGCGATATTCTAATTGATAGTCGTAAACTTATTTCGGCACAAGGCACTTTATTTATAGCGCTGAAAACCAAAAAAAACGACGGACATAAATACATCGATTCTCTCTACAAAAGAGGATTACGCAGTTTTTTAGTATCTGAAATTCCCGAAGGAACTCTCTTAAACACTGCAAATTTCATTGTGGTGAAAGACACTTTGATTGCTTTGCAAACACTTGCTAGTCACAAACGTAAAAAATTCAGTATTCCGGTTATTGGCATTACTGGAAGCAACGGAAAAACAATCATCAAAGAGTGGCTAAATCAAATGTTGCAAGATGATTACGAAATTGTTCGGAGTCCGAAAAGTTACAATTCTCAGATTGGCGTTCCATTGAGTGTTTGGCAAATGAAGCCGGAACACGAATTAGCTATTTTCGAAGCGGGTATTTCTGAACCGGAAGAAATGCAAAAGCTCCAAATGATCATTCAACCAAGCGTTGGAATATTTACCAATATTGGTCAGGCACACGACGAAAATTTTATCAATACGAATCAGAAAATTGGCGAAAAACTCAAGCTATTTACAAAAGTCAAAACGCTAATATACTGTCTAGATCATTCAGATATTCAAGGAATTATCATTCGTTCACAAATTTTAGAGAGTGTAAGCGCATTTACTTGGAGCACCAAACAAGAAGCCAATTTAAAGATTGTCAATTCCGAAAAAATCAATCAGCAAACGCATTTAACCGCCATCTATCTCGATAAAGAAATAGACATTACGATTCCTTTTACGGATGCCGCTTCGATCGAAAATAGCTGTCATGTGTGGGCTTTTATGCTTTATCAAGGTTACGAAAACAAAATAATTAAAGAGCGAATTCTGAAATTAAACCCAATTGCCATGCGATTGGAACTCAAAGAAGGAATTAACAACTGTTCGGTAATCAACGACAGTTATAATTCTGATATTGATTCACTTGCGATTGCTCTTGATTTTCTCAATCAACAAAATCAACATACAACAAAAACGGTTATTCTTTCTGATATTTTACAAAGTGGGAAAAGCGACTTTGATTTGTATCAAGAAATAGCAAATCTATTAGCCGAAAAAAAAATCCAAAAACTAATTGCTATTGGTCCGGCTATTGGACGCATGCGCGATCAATTTAAAATCGAAAGTCATTTCTTTGCTTCGACCGAAGAGTTTTTAAATCAGTTTCCACTTTCTAATTTTCAAAGCGAAAGCATCTTACTAAAAGGAGCTCGTTTTTTTGAGTTTGAAAATATTTCGAAAGCCTTGCAGCAGAAATCACATCAAACCGTATTAGAAATTAATTTGGATGCGATGATTAATAACTTGAATTATTTCAAACTCAAATTGAAACCCGAAACCAAATTAATGATTATGGTGAAGGCGTTTTCATATGGAAGCGGAAGCTTTGAAATCGCGAATATTATGCAGTATTTTCGGGTTGATTATCTTGCAGTTGCCTACGCAGACGAAGGAGTTGAGCTTCGGAAATCTGGAATCAATTTACCGATTATGGTTATGAGTCCCGACGAACAAAGTTTTGATACGATCTTAAAATTTGATTTGGAACCTGAAATCTATGGTTTTGGGATTTTAGACAAGCTTGAAGAAGCCATCAAGAAAAATATTCTACCAAAAAACAAACCGGTAAAGATTCACATTAAGCTGGACACAGGAATGCATCGCTTAGGTTTTGAACCGAAAGATATTAATTTATTAATCAATCGGTTAAAAGCAAATGAGCTCATTTATCCAACTTCGATATTCAGTCATTTAGCTGCCAGTGATGATGTTCGATTTGATTCGTTTACTCATGAACAAACAGCTATTTTAACAGCGGTAAGCGAACAAATTCAAGCGCAGTTTGATCATAAAATTTTCAAACACATTCTCAATTCGGCAGGAATCAACAAATTTCCAGATTATCAATTTGATATGGTTCGATTAGGAATTGGATTGTACGGAATTTCTTCTCATGTAGAAGAAGAAAAAAACTTGGAAAATATTGGCGTATTAAAAACAACTCTTACTCAAATAAAACATCTAAAAGCGGGCGATAGTGTAGGATATAATCGTGCTTATCTTTGTAAATCAAACAAAACAATTGGCATTGTTCCTATTGGTTATGCCGATGGATTTAACCGATTATTGGGTAATGAAAAAAGTTTTATAAGCGTGAATGGCATCAAAGTGCCTGTTATTGGAAATGTTTGTATGGATATGTGCATGGTCGATCTAACAGATATTCCGGCCAAAGAAGGCGATGAAGTGATTATTTTTAAAACTCAACAGGACATCAGAGAGCTCGCTAACGCAGCGCAAACCATTCCTTATGAGATTCTAAGCGGAATTTCTCGAAGAGTAAAACGCGTGTACTTTAAGGAATAATATGACAAAAAAAACGCTTTTAAGAATTCTTTATCTTCTGCTAGTTGTCGCGGGCGCATTGGTTTTCTATCTTTTCGATCTTCAACATTATTTTCAGTTAAGTTACGTGGATTGGTTTTTGCAAAAAGTACATGGAAACCTGACGCTCAGCGCTTTTTTACTTTCGTTGATTTTAGTAGCTTTTTCGGTTTTAAATCTACCTACTTTTTATTTTTCTATTCTCTTTGGATTTTTATTTGGATTTATCCCTGGTTTAATCATTAGTTTGATAAGCAGAACTTTAGGTGTTATTTTAGCTTATTACAATATTCATTTTCTGTTTTTCGAACTATTCACTCGAAAATATGGCGAACAACCTCAAATACTTAAAATCAATCGGTTGGTGGAACAAAAAGGCTTTTCAGCGATTGTAATTTTACGGAGTTTATACATTTTTCCAACTAGTTTTTTAAATGCCGCCTTTTCCATTTCAAAAATTAAACCAAGCGCTTATTTTTGGGGATCGGCCATCGGATTATTGCCTACATCGATTATCAATGTAAGTATGGGCTATTTTATAAAACAAGATCAAAATCTTGCCGATCAACCCATTTTATTAGGCGCAAGTATTGGCTTAGCTATTTGCTTGATAATAATAAGTTTACTTTATATGCGCAAACTTAAATAAGCATTATTCAATAAAACTTTTCGGCTAATTTCTTCTGATTTCCAATAATCACACGCTCATTTAGCCTAAATTTTGAATTTATTTCGATCAGATAATTGTATTTGATTTGCTTGAAGTTCACTTTATCGATGTACATTTCTGCCGAGCTATATTCCGGTTTTTTTTGAAAAACGAGTAAGCCATAATTCAAACCCTCTAATTCCACACCGGTGGCTTCGATGCGCGACCAATCTTTGGATGCCATTCCAATATTTCCATTTTCGATCCGAATCCTATTCACCACCAGCTGTGAATTTTCTCCGGCACTAATTCCTTTATCACCCGCATGATTAATCTTACAATCATTCACAGTAACTTGAGAGCCGGAAAAGTCCAAAGCATCGTTCGTAATATTTTCGAAAGTAGAATTGTTGACTTGTCCATGCACAAAATCTCCATCAAATGCATCGCTCGAAATATTCTCAAAAGAAGCATGATCTATACGAAATTCAGAACGAACAATATTTAAAGCGTCTTCGCTATGGTTATTCTTAAAGTGAACAAAAGACATTTGCACATCCGACTCGTAAAAGTTAACACAACCCGTTAATTCCCAACCTTTATAAGCGAAATTCTTCAATCCTTCAAAACTCACATGAGTAAGCGTACTTTCCTTGGAAGCTTGCAAAATACCAAATCCCAGACTTGTGGAATCGCTCGAAAAAATACGAATTGGCTCCTGTTCTCTTCCGTTCATATAAATGGGCGAAAAGAAAAGAATTCCACCGCCATTAACCATGTCCAACTCCACTCCTTTTTCAAAAACAATGAACTTATTGGCTGGAATTAGCAGGAGTTTTTTGAGTTGATAATTTCCTTTTTCCAAGATAAGTGTATCGCCTTTTTCTGCAAATAATTCTCCCGATTGATATACATTGGAGTTTAGCAATTCTTGTCGCGGTGTATTAATCATTTTCTTTTGCCAAGGATGCAAAGAAGTATAAAGTAATTCTGTTTTTCCGTCAACCCTAAAAGCTAAATGAGTAATTGTGGAGTCGTTTCCAATTGGAAAGGAAATTACATTGGTGCCTAATTGATATGGATTTAAATTGCTTTTTTCGGAAGGAATTTCGATGCGAATACGATTCTGTTTATCGCTTAGTCCGACAAGTTGAATCGAACGACCATAGTAATTTTCAGCTTCAAACATTCGAATTCCACCGTCATCTTTATAAACAAAAGCGTTTACAAATAAAGGAGCCAAATCTTTTCGGTAAAGCGTATCAATGGTTAATACTTGCGCTTTTTGAAGATAACTTTGAATTACGCCGGAAGCCAAACGATTTTTGTAAAGTGGTAATTCCGTTCTAATTTGATTTGCATTAGAAACGAGAAAAGTTCGGTCGTATTTATACTCCGGATATTCCTCGCGGATTAAGTTTTCATTTTTTTGAATTTCTTCTCGATGTTCAGCTAAAAAATCGGATACGAATGATGGATCGGAATAGAGTTTAAGATACTGAAGATATTTCTCTTGGAATTGTTCGTCCTGAAATATTTTATACAATAGCTCATCATTAAGAGCAACCACAGCATTATCGGGAAACCACATATTTCCAAATATACTTCGATCTTCTTTATACATTACCATTGCTCCCATATAGGCATCAAAAGCAATTGGTTCGAGCAAACACAAAATCGGATTGTAATAAAACCTCTGGTTATGCCAAGCCATCCCATGTCGAGCTTTAGTAAGATCCACCAAAGCCCAATATTTCGCAAATTTATCGATATCAAATACTTGATCAATCGGTTTGATATGATTTTTGTATTGATACATCAACGATTGAGCAATCGAAAACTGAGTTTTCATCAAAGGTTCTGCCAAAGCTTTTGAACTTTGAAAACTCTCCACCAAAGATGCTTGAAAATAAGGCAACACATACCATTTATTCTCTAGTTTCAAATATTTCTGAATTCCCCAAAACGCTTCTTCATTAAACCGTACGATAATGCCTTCGCGACGTTGATTTGCTTCGACTAATTGTTTCGTAAAATGCTCTTCCAAAGCGTAAATTCCTCTACTTTGGCCATTTACATACAAAGGAGTAAATTCGTATTTTGTGCTTAATACTTGATTCTCAAGAAAAAGTGTATGCGCCAAATATTCGCTTAAAAAAGATCTAGTTTCCGGACTCTGCAACGAAAACACCTGTAATCCATTGAATCGTTTATCTTTTCGCATTTTAATTCGATACGACCACTTCACCCCTTCAAGATGATCTAACCAATCGCCTTTTAATCTGGCTTTTACGGGTAAAACATCAAGTTCATCCGATAAAATTCCGGTGGCCCAATCGCTTTCGTTTTGAACTAAAATCCCTTCTAAAAAAGCACGTTTACGCGTATTTTCTAAAATCTGCCAATCGGTTTCCTGAAAATACAGGTGCAATTTTGCTTGGTCGCTATAAGATGGATATTCAATCTGGGGCAATTGTTCAATCGATAAATCATCGAACCAAGCAGAATCTGCATCAATGCGCCAAGCGTAAATTTTCACGTAGTCTAGAGCAGGTGTAATATCAAATTCAACTTCCAGCAATTCCCATCCATTTTTGGTTCTAAAAGCAGGTTCTTTTTGCGCTTTATAGAGCATATGTGTTTTGTTTCCGGCAACTACTAGAGCTGATTTTCCACTTGGATCGTAACGCCAAATACTTGCTTTATACCGCTCATTCCCTTTTAAAGATTTCAATTTGAACGTTAAGGCATAGGCCTTTTTTGCATCTACTTTTACAGCATATTTACCACTTTTTGAATATTCAAGTGAATGCGTTCCGCCCAATTCAAATGCGATCTGTTTATTTGCCGAATCACCCAAGAGAAATTTACCCGTAGAGTCTATCAATTCAGCATCACAACTGAATTTAACCTCCGCATTTTTTGTTTCAGGTTGAAGCGTGCAAGCACTGAAAGCAAGTGCAAATGCAAGATATATTCCGATTGCTTTTAAACCTTTCATCGTTATATAAATCCTGATTTTAGCAATTCTAGTCCGGCAATATATTTGGAGAATTTATTCAATCGTAACGGCAAGGAATTGGTAATGAAAGCGGCATTGTTTCCAAATTTCTGCTCGTATTTCAATTCCAAGATAATCTTATTGTCATCCTTGATTATTTCCAAGAATTGATTGTTTTGATTCCTAAAACTGCGGTACTCCAATTGATCATCCACTGTAAAACGAAAAGCATGATCAAAAGATCTGAAATAGGTTCGTTGATACGTATTTAATAAGCGTGGAGCTTGCGATTTCATGATTTCCAGAATCGCAGTAGGTAAGTCGGCTTGTTCGAAATATTTTTCAAATTGGAAAGCGTTAAATCCTGATTCCAAAGTAAAGTCAGGAAGCGGAAATGATTTTTTAATTCCTAGTTCTCCCCTTTTAATTTTAAATTCTAAAATCGGATTTTTAATGTATCCGAACGTATTTCCATACCAACGAATTCTAATTTTTTGCCGATTGCTATTTCCTTCAAAATTATCAGAATAATTTTTGAATCTAGTCGTGTCAAAATAAATATTATTGATTGACCGAAGTTGAAAAATGGGATGAAAATTTGCCGGATTTTGCTTAATAAGCATTTCGCCGTAAGCTCTGCCTTTTCCTTCGACTACAAACTTACGCTCATATCTTGTGTGATTATGCTCAAAAAAAGCCGTCATTAGGTTTAAAGTTCTTGATCAAGAAAACTCAAATGAAACTTCCAAGAGTTAGCAGCTAAATCTGTTTGAAAAGCTTGAATGGCATCCGTTTTTTTAAGTTCAACAAAAAAAGCCACTTCCACCATATTCATAGACTTATCGTAACGTTTCATCCGAAAGTGGCCAAAATGCTTAGCAACCAATGTATTTAATTTTTCTAGATCAAAATCAGTAGCGTTATCCACACTAAGATTTAGAAATAAATTCTGAGTTTGTTGCTTGTTGGTAAGTAAAAATCGGCCCCAAAGAATGATCATCAAAATCAAAAAAGCAAGTAAAACAATAAGTGTTTGATTCGCGCCTAAACCCAAACCGATCGCGATAGCAATAAACAAATAAGCTAACTCTTCGGGCTCTTTAATTGCTGCTCTAAATCGAACGATGGATAGTGCACCCACCAATCCCAAAGATAAAGCAAGTGAAGATTTTACAATGGTGATAATCAGCATGGTTGTGAAAGCCAATAAGATAAAATTGCTAGCAAAACCTTTTTTGTTTGACAAACTAGTGCCGCATTTACGATAGGTAAAGTCAAGAAGTATCGACAAAACCACTACTACTGCGGAGTTAATCAGAAAATCGTAAATCGAGATATTTGCATTTTCAGTAATTAAAAACTTCTGAAACAGATTCCATTTGTCTTCCATGACTTCAATTTTTCTTTAGATATAAATTACGATTAAAAATCGCTTGTTTTCTCAAATATTTTCTTTCGATGTTGGGCGTCGTACACATCACAATCAATTTCCACAGATAAAGGTTTTAGCGGTTTTTCGAAATCACCTTGATACAAATCGATTTTTTTATCAGCATAAACCGCTTTCATAAATAGAGCCCAAATTGGAAGCGCCATATTTGCTCCTTGTCCTTCGGTAATCGTCCTAAAATGCACGGAGCGGTCTTCTGCTCCAACCCAAACTCCAGTCATTAACTTAGGTGTAATTCCCATAAACCAACCATCGGATTGATTTTGTGTTGTACCGGTTTTTCCCGCAATTGGATTTGTAAACCCGTAAGTGTATTTCAATCGAACTCCTGTTCCACTTTCCACCACACCTTTCATCAAAGATAGCATTAAATAAGCCGTTTCTTCGCTCATTGCTTCGTTGGATTCAGGTGTAAAGCGCTCCAATACATTTCCGTTTTTATCTTCGATACGAGTAATAAAGATTGGTTTCATATGAACGCCTTTATTTGCAAAAGTGGACATGGCTCCCACCATTTCGTAAAGCGAGATATCCGGAGTTCCCAATGCAATTGCATGCAGCGGAGGAATATAACTTGTGATTCCTAAGTTTCGGGCCATTTTTACTACAGCTGCCGGATTGTATTTATCAATTAATTGCGCTGAAATCCAATTGATTGAATTTGCCAGTGCCCATTTCAATGTAACTTCGCTCCCTTCAAATTTGGAATTTGAATTTTTCGGTTTCCAAAAAGTTCCGTCGGGCAAACGAATCATTGGCTGCACATTGGCCATTTTGCTACAAGGCGACATATTTCCTTCTTGCATTGCCAGCGAATAAACAATTGGTTTGAATGTTGATCCCACTTGCCTTTTTGCTTGAGTCACGTGATCGTATTTAAAATAACGATAATCAATTCCTCCCACATAGGCTTTCACTTGTCCGGTTTGTGGCTGCACCGACATCAATCCGGCTTGCAAAATACCTTTATAATATCGGATACTATCCATTGGTGTTAATACGGTATCAATATCTCCATTCCACGAAAAAAGCGTCATTGGAGTTGGTGTTTTAAAAGCAATATCGATCGAGTCGTTTGAATAACCTGCTTTTTTCATTAAACGATAACGTTCCGATCGTTTTTTTGCCGTATTCAATATTTTTTGAATTTCCTGAACAGCATCATTCTCAAAATCGAATGGACCATTGGTATATCCCTTCCAATGGCGATAAAAAGACGGCTGTAAGTCTTTTCCTAGATGCTCTTTTACAGCAGCTTCGGCATAAACCTGCATATCGTAATTAACGGTAGTATAAATTCGCAAACCATCTCGATATAGGTTATAGGGTGTTCCATCGGGTTTTAAATTTTCCGAAGCCCAATCGGTAAGATATCCACGTAAATACTCTCTAAAATAGCTGGCTAAACCTTGGTCATGTCCTTGTTTATTTACATTTAGAGCAAGCGGTTGAACAATGGCTGAATCGTAAGTTATTTCATCGATAAAATCGTTGCGATACATTTGTCCGAGAACGACATTCCGGCGTTGCGTAACTAATTCAGGACGACGGAAAGGATTGTACAAGGAAGAATTCTGCAACATCCCCACTAAAGTAGCCGATTGAGTTAAAGTGAGAGAATCTGGAGTTGTACCAAAATAAACACGCGCAGCAGTTTGTATTCCATCTGCATTATTAATAAAATCGTATTTATTCAAATACATGGCAATAATTTCTTCTTTTGAATAGCTCTTCTCCAATTTAACCGCTATCACCCATTCGTTCAATTTTTGTTTCACACGAAGCAAGCTTGAGCCGGGTTCTTCGGTAAAAAGGAGTTTTGCAAGCTGTTGCGTAATGGTAGAACCTCCACCTTTTAAGGAGCCGGTAATTACACCAACAAGCACTCGCCCCATTGCTTTAAAATCAATACCGGGATGCTGATAAAATCGTATATCTTCGGTGGCAATAAGTGCATTTACTAAGTTGGGCGATAAGTCTCTAAAATCAACATCTGATCGATTTTCGATAAAATAGGAACCCAATAATCGACCATCATCAGCAAAAATAAGCGAAGCTTGAGAAGATTCCGGATTTTCCAATTCTTCGAAGCTTGGCATTTTGCCTAAATAACCATTGGATATTAAAACAAACAGTCCAAAAAGAAGAAAAATGCTAAGGAAAAATCCTCCCCACAAAATCAACAACCACTTAAGAAACCCCGGCTTTTTTGCCTCAGATTTCCCCTTTGTTTTGGTATTTTTTTTCACACTCATCTGATTCAGTGTTCTTTATTAATATGCTTTTTCTAATCGAATTCCAACATCAACAATTCCTTTCAAGCTGTCTTCGCGCATTCCTTGACGGAGTGAAAACCGATATTTTCCTGATTGCTGAAATTGCATGTTTTTACGTAGGATAAATTGATTATCTCTAAATTTTCCGTGTCCACTTCCTAACCATTTTCCTTCGTAATTAGCCAATTGACATTCGATTGTATCAATGGCTTTGGTCCCATTAGGCAAATCTGTTTGAATAAAGAAATACAAATTAGCATATTTATAATCGATTGTATTTCTAACATTTAGATAAAAATTAAAAGGACTCAACGTATCTAACATTTCGAGTTCAAATGTCTTTGCATCTTGATAAAACCAGTTTTCATTAGTAATGGCCACATTTTCTTCATAGTAACGATTTCGATCGCATGATATTGCAACAATCCCAATCCAAGCAAAGGCAATAATTCTGATCCATTTATTTATAAAGAAATGCACACTATTTTTTCTCATTGCTTTATTTTTTATGGTCGAATCGGGTTAAGTCGCCTTCTTCAATTCCGTTCAGAACTTTTTTCTCAACTGTTTTAATCATGAAACTTTCGAGGTCGTCGGGCTTTTTGCCAGCAAGATTTCTACTAACAATGTATTTTACTTTTTTTACGGGTAAAGCGATAAAATTTCCCGGATCATTCAAATAAGTGTACCAAAAAATCTCTTTGAAAACATCCATTTTCTGGAAAGTTGCATCTCCTTTTTTTGTTTTCAGAAGCACGTTTGTATCCGGAAAATCGACTTGTGCATCTGTATAGGCATCGTATTCAAAATTCAGGCAACACTTCAATTTACCGCATTGTCCGGCTAATTTTTGAGGGTTTAAAGATAGTTGTTGGGTACGAGCTACATTGGTTGTAACCGATGTAAAACTAGTAAGCCAAGTGGAGCAGCATAATTCTCTTCCGCACGATCCAATCCCTCCAACGCGTGCAGCTTCTTGTCGAACTCCTATTTGTCGCATTTCGATACGAACATGGAAACTATCTGCCAAAACTCGGATTAGCTGACGGAAATCTACTCGATCTTCCGCTGTATAATAGAAAATCGCTTTGGTTTCGTCGCCCTGAAATTCAATATCATTCACTTTCATCTTCAGGCCTAAATCGCTAACAAGCTTTCGTGCTTTGAGTAAAGTAGCATCTTCTCTTTCTGCTGATTTGATCCACTTCTCAATGTCGTTTGGGCGAGCTAGTCGGTAGATTTTCTTGATTGCATCGGAGCTTGGATCTACCTTTTTCCGTTTCATTTGCAATCGAGCTGTTTCGCCGCTGAGGGTAACAATTCCAATATCGTGACCGGGAGAAGCTTCCACTGCTACGATGTCATTTTTTTCAACTTGAACATCACTTGGAATTCGATAAAAATCTTTGTGACTATTTTTAAAGCGGACTTCTACACAATCAAAAATCGGTTGACTAGCCGATGCCGGAATGGATGATAACCAATTATGTGCATCCAGTTTGGAACACGAAAAATGCTGCGTACTTTTGGCTTTATCTGTTATTAATTGAGATGCACAACAACCTCTTGTCAGGAGACTCTTGCCATTCGTTTGACTCTCTTCCATAGATAGATATAATAAATCACTGTACTTCCCTTTTCCGTCAAAAAAATCCTTTCCTATAAGGGCAGAAACAGCTAAATAATCACACAAAAGTAATCATTAATTTCTGTTAATCGAAGGAGAAAAAGCAATTTTATCTTTCAGCAGAATCCATCTTGAGAAGGATGCTCATTTGCAAGGAAAGATCAGTAAAAAGAGATGCACTCGCCACATTTCGTTCTATTTCGTATATTCCTAAGTCGAGAATTTTTTGAATATCAGGTGCATTTTTCAAATGAATGAATGGAGCAAATTTAATTAGAAACGATTCTTCGTGCAGCATTATATGCACCAATTGGTCTTTTCCATAGTTTAACAACAAGCTTTCGCGAAGCATTCGCAAGGAATAATTCAAAAAACTTTTTTGTTTTTCTCTTCCGAATTTACTCACTTTATCAACCCAGGTTTTGATACCTTCTAGACTTCCTTTTTTATAACATAGGCGCATCCATTCCACGAAGAGATCAAAATTCTCTCTTAACTCAGTTGAATCATTCATAATTTCTTTCGCCTCAAAAACATCGCCGGCTGCAAGATTTGCAATGTCTCTAATTTCAGCTTGAGATAATTTTGGATTGAAATCACTTATAAAATCCTGCAATTTTATATCTTCGATTGGAGGAACTACCACCACTTGAACTCGCGACAAAATCGTTGGTAAAAGCTTTTCTCTTTCATTCGCGATCAAAAAAATCAATGTATTATCTGGAGGTTCTTCAATTAACTTTAGCAAGGCATTCGAAGCGACATCATTCATTTTTTCAACCATCCATACAATCAATACTTTAAAATTTGCTTCTACAGCTTTGTATTGAAGTTGCTGAACAATTTTGCGCGATTCCTCTCTGCTTATCAGTCCTTGCTTATTTTCGATTCCAATTTTCTGATACCATTGAAACAAATCTGGATAGCCTTTTACTTCGTCGATGTAATTTTTCCAATCATTGATAAAATCTCGACTCACAGGATCTTTAGAAACGCGAGTTTCGGTTGTTTTGGAAGTTGTATTTTTATTGGTATTTACGGGATAACTGAAAAATAAGTCGGGATGACTCATAGCGGCATATTTCCGACAAGAACTGCACGTTCCGCAAGAATCATTCTCTTGTTTATTAGTACAATTAATGTATTGTGCATAGGCAAAAGCGAGAGCAAACTTTCCGATTGTTCCTTTCCCAAGAAATAATTGCGCATGACTAATCCGGTTTTCTTTAACCGAATTAATTAAGCGCATTTTCAGGGCATCCTGACCAATGATATCTTTAAACTGCATAGCTATTATTGATGTACAAATTTAAGCTTTTTAAATTACAAAAAAATATATCTTTGCCGGCCTTTAAACCTTTCAGGACAAAAGGAGTCAAAAACCCAAAATACACAAAACATGACCAACAAAATAATCCTATTTACAAGTTTACTTTTGCTTATTACGCAAATAAACTTTGCGCAAGTACCAACGAGTGCTGCACCTCAAAATACCGAAAAGCTACACGGACCAATGGATCCGAATAATATTCCTAAATCAGGACTTGTTAAAGGCAACGTAATTGATGCTCAAACAGGTGAAGGTGTTGAATATGCCACAGTTGCCTTTTATAACTTACGTTTAAAAAAGATAACAGCGGGTGGAATTACAGATGAAAAAGGTAATTTTAGTATCGAAAACATTCCAATGGGTCAATACGAAATGAAAATTGAATTTATCGGTTATGAACCTTACGTGATTAAAAATTTAAAAATCACTAATGAGGAATCCGAACATATTTTCAATAACCTTAAAATTTCTTCGAAAGCTACCGATTTGAATGAAGTAAACATTACTGCCGAACGAGCGGTTATTGTGAACAAAATTGACAGAAAAGTAGTGAGTGTTGATAAAGATTTAGTTTCTGCAGGAGGAACTGCCATTGATGTATTGGAGAATGTACCTTCAATCGAAGTGGATACAGAAGGAAACGTAAGTTTGAGAGGCAGTCAGAATTTAACTATTCTCATCGATGGCCGACCAAGTGGTTTATCTGCTGAATCTACCGGCGCTTTGTTGGAAGCTATTCCTTCGGAAAGTATCGAATCCATCGAAATTATCACCAACCCTTCTGCTAAATATGATCCGGAAGGAGTTAGCGGCATTTTAAACGTCATTTTAAAAAAGAATAAATTTTCCGGATTCAACGGTCAAGTGAATAGCGGCTTGGGAACAGATGGCTCTTACAGTATTGGTGCAAATTTAAATTACCGAACTTCAAAAATGAATTTGAGTGCGACCTATGGTTTCCGTCAATTTAAACAACCGATGAGCGGAGCCAGTGAGAAAACAGTATTGGTAAATGATACCATTAAACTTTTTAATGACACGAATGAAAGTGACCGAACTGGCGGTGGACATAATTTTTCTCTAAACGCTGATTTCTTTTTAAATCCTAAAAATGTTTGGAGTTTTGGAGCCAGAGGAGGAAGTAGAAATATGAGAAGAACTCAGGAAAGTATCTATCAAAATTACTATGAACCCTTTGAAATAACCGATTATTATCTGAACGACATCACTAGCTCAAATTTAGGTTTTTCGTATGATTTAAACACCAATTATCGCAAAACATTAAGTTCAAAAGATCATTATGTAGAAGCAGAAATTGCATATTCTAATTACGATTCTGAAATGGATCAGAACCGAACAACCTCCGCAATAAGCGATCTTTATTATCCTGATGGATTTACACCAAACGATTTAAGTGAAAATACGTTATCAACAAATCAAGTAAGCACCTTCCGTTTAGATTATTTGCAAACTTTTGAACATAGCAAACTGGAACTAGGTGCTAAAAGCACGTTGAAAAAATCAAACAACGATTATATTGCCGGTCAATTGGATGAGAATGAGCATATAATTCCAAACGAAAATCTGACCAACAATTTCATTTATAATGAAAATATTCATGCACTGTATACTCAATTTGCTGGAGAAATAGGGAAATTTAGCTACCAAACAGGTTTACGTGCAGAATATGCAGATATTCAATCAGAACTAGTTACTACAAACGATTCTTATCCGAACGAGTATTTCAGTCTTTATCCAAGCTTATTCTTGTTACAAAAGATCAATGCAGACAACGAAATCAATTTCAATTACAGTCGAAGAGTAAATCGGCCAAATTCGCGCCAGCTAAATCCTTTTGGAAATACCAGCGATCCATACAATATTCGAAAAGGAAATCCGGATTTAAGTCCTGAGTATGTAAACGCAATTGAAGTTGCTTATACTCGTTACATCAATAAATCGATGCTCAACGCAACGTTGTATTACCGTTATGTAACAGATGTTATAGAAACAATCAACTTAGTAGACGACTTTGGAGTTTCAACAATTACCTATCAAAACATTGGTTCAAGAGAATCTTACGGAGGTGAAGTAACTTATTCGGGTCAGTTTTACAAATGGTGGAGCATGAACGCCGGCTTGAATTTTTACCAATTAACTTATAACAGTGGTGAAAGCACTGAATTATCCAATGCCGGTTTTACTTGGAATTTAAAAGCAAGTAACAATTTCAAAATCAACTCCAACTTAAGTGCGCAATTATCAGGAAGATACGACGCCGCCCGAGTTACCTCACAAGGAAGTATGGACGCACGATTTGCTGTTGACGCGGGTCTAAAGCAAGATTTTTTAAAGAAAAAAGCCAGTGTAAATCTGCGCGTACGTGATATCTTTAATACACGAAAATTCGCCTACACCTCCACAGGTTCTAATTTTACGCAGTTTACAGAACGTTTTCCAACCACCCGTGTTTTACAAATTAGCGTCAGCTATAAATTTGGGAAGCTAAACAAGGATAAAAATCGGGAAAAAAGAAGTGAACAAGAAAGTGGTGAGGATTTGGGAGACTTCGAAATTTAAAATTAGAACACAAAAAAAACAAGGCTAGCAGATTAATTTTGTTAGCCTTTTTTTTCGTTAATAAAAAATGAAAGAATTAATTTGTTCAACTCATTTAAACCAATAACTTTGTAAATAACCAAAACCTATATTAATACATTGCCTAAAAAAGCGAAACAGGTAGGAACGAAGGAAAGTCATGCTAATTTAGGGAAGCTAACATCTGAAAACCCATTAATTAAATAATAAACAGATGACTAAAAACGTATTAATCATTGGAGCGGCAGGCAGAGATTTTCACAATTTCAACACCTATTACCGCGGCAATAAAAACTACCATGTAGCTGCATTTACAGCAGCACAAATACCTGATATTGACGGCAGAAAATATCCAACAGAATTGGCTGGAGACCTTTATCCAAAAGGAATTCCAATTTATGCCGAAGATGATTTGGAACGCTTAATTCTTGAATTAAAAATTGACGATTGTGTGTTTTCTTACAGCGATGTTCCCTACGCAAGAGTAATGGCAATGAGTGCCCGCGTTAATGCAGCTGGAGCTAATTTTATCTTACTAGGCCCGAAAGACACCATGATAAAAAGTAGTAAACCTGTTATTGCTGTTGGCGCTGTTCGCACGGGTTGTGGAAAGAGTCAAACATCGAGGCGAGTTATTGAATTATTGATGGCGAAAGGTTTAAAAGTGGTTGCCATTCGTCATCCAATGCCTTACGGCGACTTGGTAGCTCAAAAAGTTCAGCGTTTTGCAACTGTAGAAGACTTGCATAAGCATAAATGCACCATCGAAGAAATGGAAGAATACGAGCCTCATGTTGTAAGAGGAAATGTGATTTATGCTGGAGTTGATTATGAAGCCATTGTTCGGGCAGCAGAAAAAGATCCAGATGGTTGTGATGTGATTTTATGGGATGGAGGGAATAACGATTTTCCATTTTACAAACCCGATTTAAATATGACTGTGGTAGATCCACATCGTCCAGGGCATGAATTAAACTATTATCCTGGCGAAGTTACTCTTCGTTTAGCTGATGTAGTGATTATCAACAAAATAGACTCTGCCTCTCCCGAAAACATTCAAATTGTTAGAGAAAGTATAGAAAAAGTTGCCCCAAATGCCATTGTGGTTGATGCAGCTTCTCCATTAAAAGTGGATAATCCAAGCATCATCAAAGGAAAAAGAGTGTTAGTTATTGAAGATGGGCCAACTCTAACACACGGTGAAATGAAAATTGGTGCAGGAACAGTAGCTGCTATGAAATATGGCGCCAAAGAGCTTATCGATCCAAGACCATATACCGTTGGAAAATTAGCTGAAACATTTAAAATCTATCCCAATATCGGTACTTTATTACCAGCAATGGGATACAGCGAGCAACAATTAAGAGATTTAGAAACCACTGTAAACAATACAGATTGCGATTCCGTAGTAATTGGAACACCCATTGATTTGCAGCGTGAAATAAAAATCAATAAGCCGGCAACTCGGGTCTATTATGATCTGCAAGAAATAGGACAGCCCGATTTGGTTGGCATTATTGATGATTTTGTAAACAAATATCATTTAGAGAAATAATTTTGATGGCGGCTAGGATTAGTCGCCATTTTTTTTGAAACCTAACAACCTTTAACAAAAATGAACCGTATGAAGAATCGAAGTTTAATTTCAATCAACGATTACAGCAAAGAAGAGTATTTGCACATTCTGGATGTTGCCGAAGATTTTGAAAAAAATCCCAGACAAAAAATTCTAGAAAATCACGTGGTAGCAACACTTTTTTTTGAGCCATCTACACGAACACGACTCAGCTTTGAAAGTGCTATTTCGCAATTAGGAGGAAAAATCATTGGCTTTACAGATGCTGCTAGTTCGAGCACATCTAAAGGCGAAACCTTGATGGACACGATCAAAACCGTAGCTAACTATTCCGACCTTATTGTGATGCGTCATCCATTAGACGGAAGCGCTAGATGGGCGAGCGAAGTTTCCAGCGTGCCAATTATCAATGCCGGAGATGGAGCCAACCAGCACCCTACACAATGCTTGTTGGATATGTATTCCATTCGAAAAACACAAGGCACTTTAGAAAACATTCATATTGCTTTTGTTGGCGATTTAAAATACGGAAGAACCGTTCATTCTTTGGTTATCGCATTATCACAATTTAATGCAACCTTTCATTTGGTATCTCCCGAAGAATTGAAACTTCCAAGCGCAATCAAAAAATACATCAAAGAGGCGGGATTAAAATATCATCAATATACAGAAATTGAAGAAGTTATCGATCAGGTAGATATTCTATATATGACTCGAATTCAGCGCGAGCGATTTGCAGACCCAATTGAATACGAACGAGTTAAAAATTCTTATATTCTAAAAGATCATATGCTTAAGAATACAAAAACCAATATGCGAGTTTTACATCCGCTTCCTCGGGTTAACGAAATAGAAGAAGCCGTTGACAAAAACCCAAAAGCTTACTATTTTCAGCAAGCACTTAACGGGGTTTATGTGCGCGAAGCCATTGTGGCAACAATCTTAGGTTTAAAATAATTTCAAAAAGAAGAATAAAATGGATCATAACATACAAAAAGAATTAAAAGTTTCTGCCCTAGAAAATGGGACGGTAATCGATCATATTCCATCGAACAGACTCTTTACAGCCATTCATATTTTAAATTTAGATAAAAATGATAATCCGGTGTATTTTGGCACCAATATGAGTAGCAAGAAGTATGGAAGTAAAGGCATCATTAAAATTAGCGATCGTTTTTTTGATCGAGAAGAAATTAATAAAATCGCTCTCGTTGCTCCAACAGCAACGCTTATCGAAATAAAAGATTATAAAGTAGTAAGTAAGTATTCCGTTGAAACGCCAAAAGAAGTTCAATCTTTTGTAAAGTGCTTTAACCCTAAATGTATTACAAACCACCAAAGTGTTCCAACCAAATTCAAAGTATTTACAGATGATAAAGGAGTGATAAAACTTCTTTGTAATTATTGCGAAAAAACAACAACTCAGGAAAATATGAGGTTTCAATAAAAAAGAAAAGGCGGTCGAAATCGACCGCCTTTCTTCTCTAAATAAATTATATTACCTAAACAATTGTAGATCTACTCTTCTATTAATATTTTGCAAATTCTTGGCTAGAGGATCCGTTAATCCGATGGATTTAATCGTCAGACGATTTTCACTGATTCCAAATTCATCCACCAACAAACGAGCAACCGCTTCGGCACGTTTTTGACTAAGCATCATATTGTATTCCGGACTTCCCACATTGCTAGCATTTCCGGTAATTTCGCATTTCAAATCTCTGTTTTTCTTCATGATCTTTGCAATAACTGCAATTTCTCTTTGCATTTCGGCAGTAATGTATAAAGAATTGAATGCAAAATAAATACTTGTTAAAGTGGGGACAGAACCTCCGGCAATTTGAGTAACAGGTGTTTGTTGTGTTGTTCCATCAGGCATTTGGGTGGTAACCGTTCCGGCTTTCAAGGATTCGTTCAAAGCGTTGATACGTGTCTCTATTTCTTCTTGTAGCGCGAGTACCGCCTCTTTATTTGTATTTAATGCTTTCGTTTGGTTTTGTACTTCTTCTTTCAAAGGAGCCATTTCTGATTCAATCTTAGCAGTCATTTCCTTTTTTACTTCCTCCGAAACAGAAGATTTCACTTTATTCTCAATCACATCCGATGTAATTTGCTGTGGTGTAAAACTTGGTTTGCCAATATTATAAACAAAACCCAAGGAAGTGTACGTATAATTTGTTGCTTTGGTGCTAATTCCACCGTCCATTAAATTATCTTGTGAATAACGGTAACTGAATTCTGTAGTAATATAAAAACGATCTGAAATATTAAATGCTAAACCAGCACCCAAAGGCACAAATGGAGTCATCACTTTGTCAGTCTTAACAGTTCCTGTAGCATCCCAACCTTGTCCAATTACAAAAGTATTGGTAGTTGTATTTACCACTTTTGAATTAAAAAGGGTAACACCACCTCCTCCAAAAACATAAAACTCCCGCAGAAATTTTGGTGTATTAGTAAAAACGAAATCGTTCAAACTCATTTTAAAAAGCAGTGCAGCATCCATGAAATCTACATCGTTGGCTAGTGTCAAGCCACCTAATGTTCCTTCCGCATGCATTTTTCCGTACAAATAATCGGCACGAATGGCAACTTTTCTATTCAATTGTTTTCCCAAAACAGCGCCAGCAGCCCAACTATATGGTTTCTCATGCAAACTGGAAAGCATAAAAGTTCCACCTCCATTTACACCGATAAACCAGTTTTTCAAAAGTCCGTTTTTAGGCGCTGTATAATCCGGATTATTCGTATCCAAAACTTCACCCTGATTCCCCGACTGTGCAAACATTGCACCTGAGAGCATTAATATTCCAAGCAGAACAGTCACTCTGCGACTCCTACTTTTAAATTTTACTTTGTATTTTTTCACGGCATCCATAAACTGTGATTTTTTGACACTATTCTATTTTGTGAATTTACAGATTATTGAACCTTTGGGAGTTTGGACATTCACAAAGTAACAAACAGCAAATTGTTAACAACCAAAAGGTTTTTAACCACGCATCTAATTTAAAAAACAGCAAATAAAAAGCGATTAAAGGGAGATTCTTTTCGCCTTCTGATAAAAGAGGATATAAAATTTAGAATGTATTAAATCTCTTTTAAAAGGAGGTTCCAAGCTTGTACAAAAAAAGAGCTACAATCTTTTCGATTATAACTCTTTGATTTTGTGGTGAACCTGAAGGGATTCGAACCCCTAACCTCCTGATCCGTAGTCAGGTGCACTATCCAATTATGCTACAGGTCCAAAGCAACTTGCTGTTGCGGCTGCAAATTTACAACTTTTTTGTTCAATTAAAACTTATTTTTCAAAATTCTCATTTTTTTTAATCTCTTTAATTGCTGAACTATCTCCAAGCATTATTCCAATATTTCGAGTTTCAGCTTTACTATCAAAGATAATCTTTAGCGTAATGGTTAAGGGCGTGGCTATTAACATACCCACAGTTCCTAATATCCATCCCCAAATAATTAAGGATATAAATACCACAAAGGATGAAAGACCTAAACTTTTTCCCATCAATTTAGGTTCTAAAACACTTCCTATAACAAAGTTAATTACGAAAAACAAAACAATTGTACTAATCCCAACCCAAGGAGGTAACTGTAAAAATGCCAGAAGAATAGCGGGAATAGCAGCAATAATGGATCCGATATTGGGAATAAAATTAAGCAAAAAAGCTAACGCGCCCCATAAAATTGGGAAGTCAACTCCTAAAATAGCCAAACCGATACTTACCAGAACTCCTGTTAATAAACTAGTCACGGTTTTAATTCCAAAATATTTCTTTAAACTTGATACTATTTTATCTACCCTATTGAGAGATTCCGGAGAGATTAATACCAATTTATTTTTAAAACTTGAGACTTCTAACAACATAAAAATAAAAACCAATAGAATTAAAAATGAATTGCTCAACATATTACTAAATCCCGAAAATACATTCCCGGCTAATGATAAAATTTTTGTTGGATTTATCTGATCCATTGCAGTAACGTCTGCATCAATAAAACCATAATTCACAAGGTATTGACTTATGGATTCCCACAATTGTTCCACTTTTGCTTGATAACTTGGAATCGTATCAATGAAATTGCTGATAGAAGATCCTAAGAGCAAAACTAAACCAGTTGTTAATATCCACAAGGAAAATAAAATGGTTAACATGGCCATCGATTCTGAAAATTTTTTCTTTTTTAACCAATCGAATGGAGCCAGACTTATTGCCGTTATTAGAATTGCCAATAAAAATAAAGTAACAATTTGTGAAGCACTTTTTAATCCCGCTATCAGAATAACCAAAGAGGCAGAGATGATCCAGAATTTTAATCCATTTGAACTGGCAACATTATTTTCTAAATTCATAGATGACAATTTTAATTAGAGCCTATAAAAATAAACAAATTCATTCCTACTTCTCACTTCATTTCTAAAAATCAATGCAATACTTTGTGGAATCTTTAAAGACAAAGAAAAAAATGTAAATTTGTTTTCCTTTTCATTAAAATACATATTTGGGGTGGGACTAATTCAATTCATTCAACAAGTGAGTTTAAAGAATGCATGCAAAAGCAATAACAGAAGTGTTATAGCGCTTAACTTTGCATCTGCTAAAAGCATTGCAATCTTATCAAATCCCAAAAACAAGAAGGAAATAGAAGAAATTGAAGCCATCGAAAAGCTTTTGTTGACCTATAATAAACAAGTTTTTCAGTTGATATTTTTTGACAAGTTGATTGAAAAGGATATATTTACAAATAAAACAGGTTGGAGTGTACTTACAAAATCTGCGTGTAATTGGTTTGGAAAACCAAAAAAAGATCAAAACTTACAAAAATTTACAGAAACAGAATTCGATATCATTGTTGATATGACAAGTTCTCCAAGTTTTGGTTTACAGTATGTGTTTGTTCAGTCAAGAGCACGATTAAAAGTAATGCCGACCAGCGAATTTAGCAAACTATATGCTGATTTGATGATTCAAAGCGATTCATCAAAATCCAAATATATGTTTGTGCAAGAAGTGATAAAATATTTAGAGATCATAAATAAAGTTTAGAATGATGCATTCAAAATTTCATGGTGTTGGAGTTGCTTTAACTACTCCTTTCCACAAATATGGCACGGTTGATTTTACATCCCTTGGCAATTTGATCGAACATGTAATCAAAGGAGGAGTTGATTATATTGTCGCACTTGGTACTACCTCCGAAGCAGCTACTCTTACGCCGGATGAGCGACAAGCGGTAGTTGACTTTATCATAGAAAACGTAAATAAACGGGTACCAATTGTTGTTGGAATTGGGGGTAATAATACCCAAGAACTTGTCGAAACTATAAAACATTTGGATACAGAAGGCATCGATGCCATTCTATCGGTAACACCTTATTATAACAAGCCCAATCAAAAAGGTTTGTATTACCATTACAAAGCTTTGGCTAATATTTCGCCGCTTCCACTCATTTTATACAATGTCCCTGGAAGAACTTCCGTTAATTTAAGTGCCGAAACAACGTTGAAACTAGCACACGAATTTTCCAATATTATTGGAATCAAAGAAGCTTCAGGCGATTTGGTTCAAGTCATGAAAATTCTGAGGGATAAACCCAAAGATTTTTTAATGATTTCTGGTGATGATGCTTTAACGGAATCGATCGTTGCGCTTGGAGGCAAAGGAGTTATAAGCGTAACCGCAAACGCGTATCCAAATGAATTTCAGCAACTTGTAAAAAGCGGACTTAAAAAAGACACCGAAAAAACGAGACTGATCACCAATTCTTTATTGGAGTTTATGGAAGCCATTTTCGAAGATGGAAATCCAGCTGGAATTAAAGCGGCTCTTAGTGTGATGGGAATCATGAAAAATAATTTACGTTTGCCTTTGGTTAAAGTGAATGTACCAACATTCAATCGTATCAAGACTTTTGTTGATGACTATAAAAGTCCGCTACGATAGAATCTTTTAAACAGCAAATATTTTTCATGAATAAAACTTTCAAATATTTTGCAATTCTGATTGTTCTGCTCATTACAATTTACAATGCAATGGGTCAGCCTATTATTTCTCAAAAACTTGATCAAATTTTCAAGGATAGTAAAGAATGCTATTTCCGATTTCCTTTGGAATCAAAAAGTCAAGTTCAGTCATTAAGCAAAATTATTTCCATTGATAAAATCGATAAGGGAATGGTGTATGCATATGCCAGTCGAGTTGACTTTGAAGCGTTTCTCCAACAGCGCCAAACTTACGAATTGCTTGATCATCCCCACACCGGATTTCAAGCCGACATGTACAATAGCAGCTTAAAAAAAACCTACGACTGGAATCAGTATCTCTCCTATTCCGACTATGTTACCTTGATGTATCAGTTTGCCGAAAACCATCCCGACATTTGTCAAGTTTTTAGTTTAGGAACTTCCGTAGAAGGTCGAGAATTATTAGTCGCCAAAATATCAAACAATATCGATAACAAAGAAAACGAACCGCAATTCCTATACACCGGACAAATTCATGGCGATGAGCTTGTTACATCAACTTTGTTCTTACGATTAATAGACTATTTAACGGCTAATTACGAAACAGATAACAAAGTAAAACAATTGGTAGATGAGATCGAAATATGGATTAATCCTTTAGCCAATCCAGATGGATTATACGCTGGAGGCAATGAAACAGTGAACGGTGCCACACGATTTAATGCCAATGCGGTGGATATTAACCGCAATTTCCCGGATTTATTGAATGGAGATCATCCGGATGGAAAAGCTTGGCAAAAAGAAACGGAAATTTTCATGGCTTTAGCAGAAGAACAAAACTTTGTTATGTCCGCCAATACCCACGCCGGAGCCGAAGTTTTCAATTATCCTTGGGATCGATGGGTTACGCGCCACGCTGACAATGATTGGTGGCAATTAGTCGCGCACGAATATGCAGATACCGCGCAATACTTTTCTTCCATTAGCTACATGGTTGGTTTCGATGATGGTACAACCAACGGTTACGATTGGTATTCTGTTACGGGTGGACGACAAGATTATATGAATTATTTCCAGCATTGCAGAGAAACTACGATTGAACAATCCACCATAAAAATGGTTTCGGCAAGTCAGTTAACCAATTATTGGGACTATAACAAAAACTCCTTATTAAATTATTTAAAACAAGTGACTTATGGTTTTAAAGGTCGAATTATTGATTTTGAAACTTCGGCTCCTTTGCTTGGGAATCTTGAAATTGAGAACCACGATATGCATCATTCAGATGTTTTCTCCAATGCCGATGGTTATTATTTCAGACCCATTAAATCCGGAGTTTACAATTTGATTTTTTCTGCCGATGGCTACGAAACAAAACGCATCGAAAATCAAACAATCCTCGATTACGATAGCAAAACGATTGATGTCGCTTTGAAAAAATTAAACTCAGGGCTGGAATCAACCTTAGTTCCAACAATCAAAATTAACAATCCTGTACTGAACAAACAATTACAAATCGAATCGAGCCAAATGCTTAACAAGATTACAATTTACAACACACTCGGACAACTAGTTTTGATGGAGAATTTAGCAGAAGCTTTTATACAAATCGATTTATCCTTTTTATCAAAAGGTGTTTATATCATTGATTTAAAAACAATTAACAACCAATCTATTCGAAATAAAATAGTGTTAAGATAAAGTCATTGGTTAAATTTTCCTAAAAGAAGAATACGAAGTTGGTGATTCCTGAAAATTAGCTGAAATTAGCAGCCTTAATGCAATTCGAAGCCTATTTTTAAGTTTTAAAAACCTAAAAATTGGCACTAAAATAAATGTTTCATTATTGACTGAAAAGATATACTTTTGCAAAATGTTTAAGACTAGAATAACACTTATCGCTTTCGTGCTGATTCTTACAAGTTTGAGCTCTTGTGGCCGCTTTCAAAAGTTGCTAAAGAGCAACGACTATGAAGAAAAATACGCAATGGCTATTGAATTTTACGATTTAGAAAAATACAACAAGACAGTTCAATTACTTGATCAAGTTACTCCAATCTATCGAGGAACTGATAAAGCAGAAAACATTGATTTTCTGTATGCTATGTGTCATTACAATCAAAAAGATTACATATTAGCATCTTACTATTTTAAGAGGTATTACCAATCTTATCCAAAATCAGCAAAAGCAGAAGAAGCATTATACATGAGCGCTTATGCTAATTATTTGGATTCTCCACGATCTAGTCTAGATCAAGAAACAACTGTAGACGCTATTCAGGAAATGAAACTTTTCATTTCTAGATTTCCAAATAGCGAAAAAACTATACTGGCAAAAGATCTTATTGCTGAAATGGAATCACGTTTGGAACTAAAGTCGTTCGATATGGCTAAACTCTACTTTAAAATGAATGATTTTAAAGCAGCAATTGCCTCATTCCAAGCTTTTATCAAACAATACCAATCAAGTATTTACCACGAAGAGGCGATGTTTTTAATTATAAAAGCAAATTACGAATATGCCATCAATAGCATCAGCATAAAACAAGAAGAACGTTTCTCTGAAACATCCGAAGCTTACGTGGATTTTATTTCTCAGTTTCCTGAAAGTAAATATTTAAAAGAAGCAGAAAAAATAAATGCTGTAGCATTGACATACATAAAGAAATCAACCGTAGAAGAAGAAGAAATATAAATTGAAATACGCATGGATTACAAAAAAATTAAAACAGATAGCGAAGCAGTAACTCGCAAATTGAAAGATTTTGATGCTCCTACCGGAAACATCTATGAATCAGTTGCCATTTTATCCAAACGTGCAAATCAAATTGGAAAAGATATAAAAGAAGAGTTAAACCGTAAGATTGAAGAATTTGCCTCGCCTAACGATAACCTAGAAGAAATCTTTGAAAATAGAGAGCAAATTGAATTGGCTAAATTTTACGAAAGATTACCAAAGCCAACGCTTATTGCCATTCAAGAATTTCTTGAAGACAAGATTTATTATAGAAATCCAGCAAAAGACGTTGAGAATTTAAGCTAATATATCTTTTCTAAGTTTTATAAACTTCTTTTTGGTAATTTCGTACACCGCGATACTAAAAAGAAGTTTTTTAATTTATCACTATGCGATTAAAAGGAAAAAAAATTCTAATCGGTGTAACAGCTAGCATTGCTGCTTATAAAATTCCAATACTTGTGCGTCTTTTAAAAAAAGAAGGCGCCGAAGTTCAAGTCATTATGACCGAATCTTCGCGCGATTTTGTGAGTCAGCTTACCTTAGCCACACTTTCTGGAAGACCAGCATTTCATCTTCCTTTTAACACTCAAGATGGAAGTTGGAATAGCCATGTGGAATTTGGCCTTTGGGCCGATTTAATGTTAATAGCTCCTCTGTCCGCTGCTACTTTGAGTAAAATGGCACACGGGCAGTCAGATAATTTGCTTACCACAACCTACTTATCCGCAAAATGTCCGGTTTATTTTGCTCCCGCGATGGATTTAGATATGTTTGCTCATCCAAGCACTCAAAAAAATATCGATACACTTATCACCTACGGAAATCATTTAATTGCATCACAAACCGGTGAACTAGCAAGTGGTTTATGCGGAGCTGGAAGAATGGAAGAACCTGAAAAAATCTTAGAAATCATTCTAAAACATTTCAAAAAAAAAGCTGATTTCGAAGGAAAAAAAGTACTCTTAACAGCCGGACCAACTTACGAAGCTATTGATCCAGTGCGCTTTATTGGGAACTATTCAAGCGGACGAATGGGCTACGCCATTGCGCATGAATTTGCTGAACGCGGAGCTGAAGTTATTTTGGTGAGCGGACCAAGTAATCAAAAAGTAAATCATCCAAATATTCAGCGCTTAGGAGTTCAATCAGCACAACAAATGTTCGAAGCTTGTCAGAATTTCTACAATTCTGCTGATATCGCCATTTTAGCTGCAGCAGTAGCCGATTTCCGACCCAAAGAGGTACCAACACATAAAATTAAAAAAGAAGACGGTTTGGATACAATTCAGTTAGTTCCTACGGTAGATATTTTAAAAACACTCGGCAAGCAAAAGAAAAATCAACTTCTAATCGGATTTGCTTTAGAAACAAGCAACGAATTTGAAAATGCAAAAAGAAAATTGCAAGAAAAAAACTGCGATGCTATTGTACTAAATTCGCTACAAGATGCCGGAGCAGGGTTTCAACACGATACAAATAAAATATCCATCATCGATAAATCGCTCCAGCAAACAACTTTTGAATTAAAATCCAAAAGTGACGTAGCCTCCGATATTTGTGATTTCATTCTTCAAATGACGAAAAAATCCAATTAATTAGAGATGTTTATTTATATCGTGAATACTAATTATTTTGCTAAAATCGTTTGATTGCTAAACAAAGAAACTATGTTGCACAAAAAACTAAAATACACAGGTTTATCTTTCGTCTTGCTCATGCATACGACTTTGGGATTCAGTCAGGAATTAAACTGTCAGGTACAAGTCACTTCGCGCCAAGTTCAAGGCACTGACCGAACTGCTTACGAAGCTTTGCAAACTGCTTTATATGAGTTTGTTAACGCCAACAAATGGACGCCTTATTCTTATAAATTAGAAGAACGAGTAGAAGCTACTATTCTGCTCACTATCAATGAACAAATTTCGTCTGAAAAATACAAAGGACAGCTTAATCTGGTGCTTAAAAGACCAGTTTATAAAACGAACTACAGTAGCACTCTTTTTAATTACATCGATAAAGATGTGGAATTTACCTATGTAGAAAATGAACCCTTGGAATTTAGCGAAGGCTCGTTTTCAAATAATCTAACAGCAGTAATCGCTTATTATATCAATATTTTCTTGGGATTCGATGCAGATTCCTTCAGTCTTCTAGGCGGTACACCTTACTTTCAGCGCGCGCAAGCCATTGTTCAAAGTGCACAAGGAGCTGCAGAACCCGGTTGGAAATCGTTCGAAAACCAGAAAAATCGCTATTGGTTGAGCGAAAACTTACTCAACCCAATCTACCGAGGTGTTAGAGAAAGTAACTATACCTACCATTTAAAAGGAATGGATAAAATGTACGACAATGCGGAAACAGGAAGATCTGCAATTGTTGAAAGCATCAAACAACTTGGACAAGCAAATCAACAAAAACCCGGATCTTTTCTTATTCAATTGGTACTGGAAGCGAAACGTGATGAAATTATTCAAGTATTTACTGAAGGATCGCCTCAATCGAAAACAGAAGTTTCAAACATCTTACAAGAAATGGACCCCGCCAACGGATCACGATATCAAAGAATTATTGCTCGTTAACCTAACCCACTATGTTAAAGAATTTATCGATTTCTAATTACGTTTTAATTGATTCCCTTCATATCGATTTCCATGAAGGTTTTTCAGCGATTACCGGTGAAACAGGAGCCGGAAAATCAATTATTATCGGCGGTTTGGGATTGATATTAGGTAAGCGTGCCGATACAGCAACCTTACTCAACGAAGAAAAAAAATGCATTATCGAAGGTACTTTTGATGTTTCTGCGTTTCAACTTACCCAATTTTTCGAAGAAAACGATTTAGATTATGATGCGCTAACGCGAATCCGAAGAGAAATCACACCCCAAGGAAAAAGCAGAGCATTTATAAACGATACGCCTGTCAATTTGAATCTATTAAAACAACTCGGCGAATTACTAATCGACATTCATTCTCAGCACAATACACTTCTAATTCATGATTTAGATTACCAATTGGATTTGCTCGATGCATTTGCAGGAAATGATCAATTAAAAGAAAAGTACCTAGAGAAATACCTTGAGTTTCGGAAAAGTCAAGCACTCTCCATTAAGCTTCAAAAACAACTTGCACAAGCACAGGCGGATAATGATTATATTCGATTTTTGCTAGAAGAATTGGAAGCAGCACAAATTGGTATTGGCGAAACCGAAGAGATTGAGAATGAACTGAATCTACTCAATCATGCCGAAGAAATTAAAACGGCTTGGTTACAAACAAGCGATACACTTAATTCCGATAACCAAGGCGTTCTGAGTCAAGTGAATCAATTGTTGCAACAATTGCGTCCGGTTCAAAATTTTCAACCTGAATTAAGCAGTATTTATGAGCGATTAAATTCAGTTTATATCGAATTAGACGACCTTGCTCGCGAAGCCGTTTCAATGGAAGACAGTGTAGAAATCGACCCAAAGAAACAAGAATTCTTAAACGAACGACTCAGCCTCATTTTTAAATTGATTAAGAAACATCAGCTTCAAAATGCGGAGGAATTAAAATTAAAAGAAGAGTCACTTGCCAATCAATTATTCTCGAGTGATGAAATGCAAAACCAGCTAAATGAGCTCGAAAAAAGACTTCAGATCGATCAGCAAGAATTAACTATACTAGCCAAGAATCTAAATTCGGAACGAGAAAAAGCAGCCCAACCATTGGCCAATCAGCTTCAAGAGCAGCTTATGCTTTTAGGAATTCCGGATGCGCAAATTGTTTTTAAACTCCAAACGCTCCCTGATTTTGCAGAAACAGGATTGGATGAAATCGCCTTTTTGTTTTCTGCAAATGCAGGATTAAAACCCGATTTAGTATCTAAAACAGCTTCAGGAGGCGAACTTTCTCGTTTAATGCTTAGCATTAAATATTTGCTTGCTTCGAAAAGAAATTTGCCAAGTATCATCTTCGATGAAATTGACAGCGGCGTTTCGGGCGAAATTGCTGAACGCTTAGGAATCTTAATGCAACAACTTGGAACTAGGATGCAAGTACTCTCTATCACGCATCTACCTCAGATTGCTGCGCTTGCGAAAAACCATTATTTGGTTTATAAGAAAAATGAAACTACTTTTGCCCGCACAGAAATAAAAAAGCTGACTCAAGAAGAACGAGTTGAAGAACTTGCCGCCATGTTAAGTGGCTCAGAAATAAGTCAGTATGCACGAGATAATGCGCTTGCATTATTAAGAAATAAGTAGACAATAAAAAACAAATCTTTATGGCCTATAACTTATTAAAAGGAAAAAAAGGAATCATTTTTGGAGCTTTAAACGATAAATCCATTGCATGGAAAGTGGCTGAAAGAGCCTACGAAGAAGGTGCAGAATTCTTGTTGACCAACACACCTGTTTCGATGCGTTTTGGAGAAATTGACGAATTAGCAGCCAAATGCAATACGGAAGTTATTCCTGCCGATGCAACTAGTACCAAAGATCTAGAAAACTTAATTCAAGCAGCCGTAGATAAGTACGGTAAAATCGATTTCATTTTGCACTCCATTGGCATGTCGCCCAATGTGCGTAAAAAATTGACCTACGATAAATTGAATTACGAATACTATCAAAAAACGCTCGATATCTCCGCATTGTCGTTTCACAAAATGATTGCTGTTTGCAAGAAGTTGGATGCAATCAATGATTGGGGTTCCGTAGTTGCTTTATCTTATGTTGCCGCCCAAAGAACGCTCTATGGCTACAACGATATGGCTGATGCAAAATCGCTTTTAGAATCGATTGCGCGTAGTTTTGGATATATTTACGGACGGGAGAAAAAAGTTCGGATAAACACCATTTCTCAATCACCAACGCCTACTACTGCCGGAAGCGGAGTAAAAGGTTTTGATGGATTGATGGATTTTACGGAGCGCATGTCGCCCTTAGGCAATGCAACAGCTGCTGAATGTGCCGATTATTGTATTACCATGTTTAGTGATCTTACACGAAAAGTTACGATGCAAAACCTCTTCCACGATGGTGGATTTTCGAGCATGGGTATGAGTATGCGAGCAATGGATCAATACAACAAAAGCTTTGATATTATTCCGGAGGATTAATTTCGGAAATCAATAACTTAACGCCCTATGCCATCAGGTTTAGGGCGTTTTTTCTTAAAACTGAGTTTTGCTAAAAAAATCTGCCAACCACAAAAGTATCAATACTACTATAAAAATCAATTTAGGATAAGGCCAACGGAATATTTCTTCGCGGTAGCGCACCAACTTATACCTACGTTTGGAAATTCGATTACCAAAAATGGGAAGAACGATCAAACCCATTCCTATTAAATAAGCAAGCCAAGCCCAACTTTGAATAGAAATAGCAAAGACAGATAAGATTAAAACGCCGAATATCCAAGGCAAAATAAAAACCCGACTTATGAATAACTTACGTTTGCTAGGCTTCACAATTAAGGAAGCACTGCTGGAAGCTTTAATAAATAAAGAGGTCCAAAAAGTACGATTATAGATGGCGATAGACAAGGCAATTACGGCTAATATTCCTCGAATAATCATGCTGCCAACTAACCATGAATAGGCATAACCAAATCCATCAAATAAGAACACGCCATACAACATCCCGACAGGTAATGTATGGATTAAGAGAAATGCAAACCAAGTAAGGATCAATTTCGGTTTCCAAGGTATACGTTTGAATTTTTTGAGCAAAAAAAGCAACAATATCCCAAACAAAAAATACAATAACATTCCAAAGCCGTACACTAAAAAGACACGATCTTCGGGCCAGGCATCCGCACTAACCGTAGAATAACGTATTCCAAAAAGATTGTAGGTAAAAGAAATGCTAAAATACCGAAGAAATAATCTGGTTTGAAAGGTGATCAGAAACTGAATTAAAAGTGCTCCTAAAACGAAAACAATAGTTGAATAGAGCGAAGTTTCTCGGAGGGATTCCGGAATTGGCAGCTTTTCAATTTCTACTTTTTTATGCTTGGAGGGTCGTCGTTTAAGTATGTGTCGTTTTAAAAAGCGAATCATTCCTTTTCATTTAGCTCATTAGTTTGAGCGAATTTAGGATTTATCTAGCAACAAACATAAATTTCATCAACGATTTTTTTGTTATACACGAAATACCAACTAGTTAGATCATTTCCTAAAATCGAATTCTCCTTAAATTAATACGAATATGTATTCAATTAGATCGAATTTTGATTTGTTAAGCGATCGGCAAAAAATGAAAATAACTTTAAAATGAATTCATGCTGTCTTTGGTGTCGTCAAATTAAAACATTTGCCTTATGAGAAAGTCGTATTTTTTAACAGTTATTGGCCTCTTGCTTTATCTTTCTACTTTCCCTAATCATGCAGGAAACTACGGAGATCAACCTGAAAGAACCTTCATTCTCGCCGAAAATATTACCGCTTTTAAGAGCTCTCAAGGAGCAATTAGTATGAGTTTTGGTACAGAAAGTACTTTTAATCCTGCAAGCACGCAAGATTGTGCTGTGGCTGCATTAGATGCAGCTCATTTTATTGTGGTCTATACCGATTTGGGAAATTCCAGCAAAGGAACTGTGCGCCTTGCAACTGTAAATGGTAATTCGATAAGTTGGGGAACAGAAATCATTTTTAATACAGGTCAGACATTTGACATAAGCGTTACCACATTAGATGATTCTCATTTTGTTATTGCCTACCAAGATTGGTCAAACTCGTATAAAGGAACAGCCATTGTTGGAAGTGTATCGGGCAGCTCTATCTCATTTGGTAGCGAATATATATTTAATGCAGCTTGGACTTCGGAAATTTCAGTCACTAAATTGAATTCTTCAAGTTTTGTAGTTGCTTATTTAGATGGAGGAAATTCAAATCGCGGAACTGCTATCTATGGTTATGTAAGTGGAAATTCTATTTCCTATGGTGCTGAATATATATACAACACCACTACGACTGCTGAAAATTCAATTATTGCATTTGATGCAACTCATTTTGCAATCGCTTTTCGAGACACAGACAATGCGGCTGGAGCTTCAGTATATGGCACTTTATCCGGAAGTTCAATTTCTTATTCTTCCAAATCTGCTTTTAATACTGGTACAACGTATTATGTTTCGGCAACAAAACTAAATTCAGATCAATTCATTGTTGCCTATCAAGACGCTTCCAATTCAAGTAAAGCAACTGCCATCGTTGGTTCAATATCTGGTGGCGCAATAACCTTTGGTTCTGAATTCATTTTTAATGGAACGTCAACCTCCTATGACATCTCTGCAATTACAATCGATGAATCTCGCTTTTTAGTAACGGATAGAGATAATTGGTGGAAAGGAACAGCCAGAGTAGGAACTGTTTCAAGCACAGACATTAGCTGGGGAACAAATTACGAATACACCTCTTCTAACCCGAATTATAATGCAGCTGTCATGTTAGATCCTACGCACTTTGCAGCAGTCTATGCCATAAGCTCAGGATATGGTACAGGAGTAGTTGGTCTACTGGTAGAAGAAGTCATTACGTGGGATGGATCAACAAACAAGGCCTGGAATACAGCTTCAAATTGGAGTGGAGATG
>JAFGAK010000124.1 GCA_016933745.1 Bacteroidales bacterium | reverse complement strand
TTTTTGTTGGATGAGTTTCAGGATACTTCTGCATTGCAATGGAATAATCTGTTGCCGCTGATCGAAAATAGTTTATCAGAAAATCATTTGAGTTTGTTGGTAGGCGATAGCAAGCAATCAATTTATCGCTGGCGAGGGAGTGATGTGAACCAACTTTCGCAATTGCCGGAATTGGTGCATCACAACGATGATTTGAGCAAAGGGCGAGAATTGCTGCTAAAAGCAAATTATTTCGAACAACAATTGCTTGCCAATTATCGCTCCGATGGAGCCATTGTGAATTTTAACAACAGCCTATTTCATTTCATTCACCAATCGGCTTGGTTACCATTAACTTATAAAAAAGTGTATGCTGAGGTAGAACAGTCTGTTGCTGATGAAAAAAAAGATTTCGGCCTCGTTGATTTGATTTTATTAGAGTCCCTAGAGGAGGAGTTATTAAATAAATCGGTGCTCGATTTTTTGAGCACTGCTATAAAAGAAGGATATAACTACGAAGACATCACCATTTTAGTCCGTAAAAATAGTCAAGCAACCGCTTTTGCTGATCTACTCATCGAAAATCAAATTCCTGTAATTTCTTCGGTGGCCTTGCGCATTTCATCTTCATCTAAAGTGCAGTTTTTATTGAGTTTGTTTAGAATGATTGAACAACCTAAAGAGAAGCTTTTTAAAATAGAGATTATCCGGTATTTGCTACAAAGCAACAAAATCAATCAATTTAGCATTGAAGAGTTAATTTCCATCCTCCTGCATTTCAAAGTAGATGAAAAAGGATTCAATACTGATTTTTTCCATTGGCTAAGCAGTCAGGCATACTTCATCGATTTCAATCAAATAAACAAGGGAGATGTTTACGAATTGGCAGAATATTTTCTTCGTTTGTTTGATCTTCGAGAGCCAGATCCGTATGTTCAATTCTTTTTAGACACGCTGCATGAGTTTAAACGGACTCCTTTTAATCAATTAAAAGATTTTTTGGATTGGTGGCTGGAGCACGAAACGAAGTTATTTATTGAATTGCCCGGGGGCTTAAATGCGGTTACTATACAAACTGTTTTTAAAGCCAAAGGATTGCAATATCCAGTAGTAATTTTTCCTGTCCCAGATAAAAGTTTGAAAACTGATCAAGGAAAAAACAGAAGCTGGATCAACCCAAATATTGCTGAATTAGAACAACTTAAATCCTTTCCTTTTGCACTTCATTCTTTAAAAGACACCTTGCTCACAAGTGCGTATCAGCAAGAAGTAGAAGCCCAAATGTTGGATGATATTAACTTGTTTTATGTAGCGCTAACGCGAGCCAAAAATAGAATGTTC
>JAFGAK010000123.1 GCA_016933745.1 Bacteroidales bacterium | reverse complement strand
TAAAAAAGAGAGATATAATTTGTGAAATTCTAAAATAATAACTACTTTTGCAGCCCAATTAAAATAGAGTTAAATAATTGAGTATTAACCCGGTTGGTGTTTTGTATAATTGGGACAAAAAAGCAACCATATATTAGTCTATTCATTAGACAGCCTATCACACATGAGTGAAGAACAAGAAAAAGTAGAAGAAACAGTAGAAAACGTTGCTGAAAATCAGCAAGTAGAAGAAACTAAAGTAGAAGCTGTTTCTGAAACAAAAGAAGAAAAAGTTGAAGCAGCCTTTGACTGGGATTCTTTTGGAAAAAAACACGAAGTTTATTCAAAGAAAGATCGTGAAAGATTAGAAAATGCGTATACCGAAACTTTGAAATCAGTTAATGAGCACGAAGTTATTGACGGCATCGTTGTTGGAAAAAACAGTCGCGAAGTTATTGTAAACATTGGTTTCAAATCTGATGGTGTTATTTCACTTTCTGAGCTTAGATATAAAACCGACCTGAAAGTTGGTGATAAAATCGAAGTTTATGTAGAAAGTCAAGAAGACCTTAGTGGCCAATTAATTTTATCTCACAAAAAAGCACGCACTTTACGTTCTTGGGATCGTGTTAACGATGCTCACGATAAAGATGAAATCGTTACCGGTTTTGTTAAGAGTCGTACCAAAGGTGGTTTAATTGTTGATGTATTTGGTATTGAGTCATTCTTGCCAGGTTCACAAATTGATGTAAAACCAATCCGCGATTACGATATTTATGTAGGAAAGAACATGGAATTCAAAGTGGTTAAAATCAATCACGAATTTAAAAATGTTGTTGTTTCGCATAAAGCACTTATCGAGGATGAATTAGAAGCACAAAAAACTGAAATCATCGCTAAACTTGAAAAAGGACAAGTACTTGAAGGTATTGTTAAAAACATTACTTCTTACGGAGTATTTATCGATTTAGGTGGTGTTGATGGTTTAATTCATATTACGGACTTAAGTTGGGGTAGAATCAATCACCCAGAAGAAGTTGTTCAATTAGATCAAAAAATTAACGTTGTTATTCTTGATTTTGACGAGAATAAAAAACGTATTGCTCTTGGATTGAAACAATTAACCGCTCACCCTTGGGATGCATTGAATGCAGACTTGAAAGTGGGTGACAAAGTAACTGGTAAAGTTGTTGTTATTGCTGATTACGGTGCATTTATCGAAATTCAGCCTGGCGTTGAAGGTTTAATTCACGTTTCAGAAATGAGCTGGTCGCAGCACCTTAGAACTGCACACGACTTTGTGAAAATTAACGACGAAGTAGAAGCAATTATCATCACTTTGGATCGTGAAGAACGCAAAATGTCTTTGGGAATGAAACAATTAATTCCCGATCCATGGAATGATATCAAAGGAAGATATCCAGTTAATTCTAAGCACAAAGCAACAGTTCGTAACTTTACCAACTTTGGTATTTTTGTTGAATTAGAAGAAGGTGTTGATGGATTAATCCACATTTCTGATTTAAGCTGGTCGAAGAAAATTAAGCACCCTGCTGAATTTACTAAAATTGGTGAAGAATTAGAAGTTGTTGTGATGGATGTTGATGAAGAAAACAGAAGACTTTCGTTGGGCCATAAACAATTAGAAGAAAATCCATGGGATGTATTCGAAACTGTTTTTGAAATCAATTCAACTCAAAAAGGTACTGTTATTTCTGTAAACGACAAAGGAGTTGTAGTTGCTTTACCATACGGTGTTGAAGGCTTTGTTCCTTCACGTCATATGAAGAAAGAAGATAACTCGAATGTGAAAGTGGATGATGTTCTTGAATTTAAAGTAATTGAATTCTCTAAAGAGAACAAAAAAATCATTCTTTCTCATTCATCCATGTGGAAAGACGAAAAAGCAGAAAAAACAGAAGGCGCTAGTAAAAAAGCACCTAAAGCGAAACGTGCAAGTGTTAAGAAAGTAAACGAAAACGTTGAAAATAATACGACTCTTGGCGATATCGCAGGTGAATTAGGAGCCTTGAAAACTGCTATGGAAAAATCAGAAAAGAAGAAGTAATTCTTAACTGATAATAAATTAAAAAGTCCTTCCAGATTTGGAAGGACTTTTTTTTATATCGCCTGGCTTGTTCTAATTCTTAAATGCCTCTTGCAAATCCAAAATAATTCGTTTCTCTTCGGTTACTATTCCGGCATACGCTTGTGCAATCCGAGTTATGGATAAAAGACAAAACTCCTTGATTTCTTTGGTAAATAAT
>JAFGAK010000122.1 GCA_016933745.1 Bacteroidales bacterium | reverse complement strand
CTATTTAGAAAAACTATTTGATAATAGTTGGAAAAAAAGTGAAATTCCTGAGTTGTGGGATGGGAAGACAGCTGAGAGAATTGTTAAAATTTTAAATGAAATCAAACCCTTCGCCTGCGTTTCGACTTCGCTCAACCCAAGCGCTCTGGATTAATTCGAAGACACAAAATAAACATTCGAAGACACAGAATAAGCATTCGAAGAGATCAGTTACCGCCAAGTGTTAGAAGCAGAAACGACAGACCTAAATTGAAAAGTAAATCATTATCAGTCAATGGATAATTTTGAAGAATATTTACGACAGGGTGAGCCAAACAAAGCAGAAAAAGCAAAAGTTTGGAAAACAGCTATCGGTTTACAACTAGTTGACGGACTAAAACCGTCTGACTATCTCATTGCAACTGCCAAACAAAACATTGAAGGCGACATTACCATTGACGAAGTAAAACAGCGCATTTACACTTATTATATACAGCACCCATCCCAAACAACCGAAGATCGCACCGAAGAAGCCGATAAAGTTTCGGCACGAATTGCGGAAATATTGAGTGAACAAACATTTACGTTTTCACCGGCAGAATACATTGCTATTCATCGCAGATTATTTCAAGACATTTACAAATTTGCAGGCAAAATCCGTGATTACAACATCACCAAACAAGAGTGGGTGCTAAATGGCGAAACGATTTTATACGGAACAGCCGAGAGCCTGAAAGCCACGTTGGAATACGATTTTGAACAAGAAAAAAAGTTTAGCTATAAAGGATTAAGTCAACAAGAAGTTATAGAACACATCGCACATTTTGTTTCCTACCTATGGCAAATTCACATTTTTGGCGAAGGCAATACCAGAACAACAGCCGTTTTTTTAATAAAATATTTGCGGACATTTGGCTTTAAAGTAAACAACGATATGTTTACAGAGCATGCGCTGTATTTTCGAAATGCGTTGGTAAGAGCTAATTACAAAAACCACGTGAAGAATATTCACGCTACCAACGAATTTTTACTGCGTTTTTTCGAAAACTTATTGCTTGACGAAAACCATCTCTTGAAAAACCGAGAAATGCACGTTAAGTTTGTTGACCCTGTAAATGACCCTGTAAATGACCCTGTAAATGACTCTGTGAAAAGTAAAATATTGCAACATTTAAAACAAAACCCAAAAGCAAATTATACAGAGCTTGCCGACAAAACAGGATATTCTACGGCAACCATAAAAAGACATATTCAAGAACTAAAAAAAATGGGAATAATCGAACGCATCGGAAGCGATAAAACAGGCTATTGGAAAATTGTAGAACAATAAACCAACACACAAGTTGACAGTGAAGTGCTTCGAAATGCCCGCCAGCTTTTAGCCTCTGCCGGTAATCGTTCGAAGACACACAGTAATCGTTCGAAGACAGACAGTAAACATTTGAAAGATTTATATAGGTGGATAAGCAAAGAAGCAAACATAAAAGTTAAGAAATATTAGTATGGGTTTTAAAAACTGCAAAATTCAAAAGTATTAATAACTGGAGCACTAGGATTTATTGGGTATCATTTGGTTAAAAAATTGATTGATCATAATTACGTTGTTTTTGGAATTGATAATATCAACAGCTATTACGAAGAGCGTATGAAATATAGCAAACTCCCCTATTTAGGCATTCATGAAACAAGCATTTGGCCGAATGTTATTTATCAAAGCGAAACATTTTCCAATTTTCAATATG
>JAFGAK010000121.1 GCA_016933745.1 Bacteroidales bacterium | reverse complement strand
ATAAATATGGATTTTATAAATATGTTAAATATTTCTTGCATCGTTTCTAATTTTTAGGGATAAGCACTAGTCTTTAATTAGTTCAGGATTACGACTACGTTGTACCCAAATAATGATACCCACAACAATTAATGCCATTGGTGGTAAAATCATCAAGCCATTGTTAACATAACCTATTTCATAAAGTCCGATTGACTTAAATACTTCCAAACCTAGAATTGTACCGGAGCCCAATAATTCGCGGAAAAAGGCAACAATCACTAAGATCAGTCCATAGCCTAAGCCATTGCCAATTCCATCGAGAAACGAAGGCCAAGGCTTATTTGCCATGGAAAATGCTTCGAAGCGTCCCATGATAATACAGTTGGTAATAATTAATCCAACAAATACCGAGAGCTGTTTACTTACTTCATATGCATACGCTTTCAAAATCTGATCGACAATAATTACCAATGCGGCAATAACCACTAATTGTACGATAATTCGAATTCGTTGAGGAATTGTATTTCTAAGTAGAGAAATGATCACATTACCCATAGCTAGAACAAATATTACTGAAATAGACATTACGATTGCCGGCTCGAGCTTCGCTGTTACAGCAAGGGCTGAACAAATACCTAAAACTTGTACCGTAATTGGATTATCTTTTCCGATAGGATCAGTAAGTAATTTGATGTTCTTTGGCGAAAACATTGATTCTTTTTTTACTTGCTCGCTCATTATCGATTACTTTTAATATATGGAACATAATTTTCTAAACAATTCTTAATCATATCGTTCACACCAACCGAAGTAATTGTTCCTCCGGAAATCGCATCAACGCCATGAATCTGCTGGTCTTCAGCTAACTTTGCTACACCTCCTTTTACTACCATTACAGATGTAAATTGGCCCTCATCGTTAAAAATTGTTTTTCCTATAAATGGATTTGTAAAAGCAGGGAAAACAATTTCCGCACCTAAACCCGGAGTTTCACCTTTGTGATCAAACACCACACCTTTAATGGTTTTAAAATCTGATTGGAGTGCGATATTTCCCCATATCGGGCCCCACAATCCTTTACCTAATAAAGGAATGATATAATAGGTATTGCCATCTACTTGGCATAAAAACAAGGGAGAACTGAAATCCTCTCCTTTAGACTTTTTATAAAGTTCTGTTTTCATGTTCAAATCAAATGCACGAAGGCTACCTTTTTCAAAAGAGCCGTTTTTGTATAAATCCGTTAATTCGCCTGATTTATTAATCACCCATTCTTCAGTAATAAACTGATTGTAAATAGTTTCGGCTGTTTCGGGAGTTGACTCTATATTCGCGGAAGCAAGAATTGCTTGCATTTTTTCATTTTTTACGTTCTGTAATTGCTTATCCTTTAGCAAAGTTGCAGCAGTTGAAAGTACTGCAGCTACAATGATAACCATCACAGAGGCATAAATAAAAATGTATGTATTACTATTTGTATTCATTTTTCTAGAGTTTAATGGTTAAGCTGCAATTTGTTTAGCACGTTTTAATCTTCGCTTGATATTCGCTTGTACAACATAATGATCAATTAATGAAGCAAATACATTCAGCAATAGAATAGCCAACATCATTCCTTCCGGGTAAGCTGGGTTAAGTACGCGTATCAAAACAGCCATTACACCAATTAAAAAACCGTAGATGTATTTTCCGGTATTTGTTTGGGCTGCAGTAACAGGATCGGTTGCCATGAAAACAGCACCAAAAGCAAATCCACCTAAAATTAAATGATAATATGCTGGAACATCATTCATATATACATTGCCTCCAACTTGGTTGAACAAAAATCCCATTAGGTAGCCCCCTAGAAAAACAGAGAACATAACACGCCAGTTTGCAATGCCTGTGTACAATAAAATTACAGCTCCAATTAGAATTGCAAGTGTAGAAGTTTCACCTACTGACCCAGGTAAGAATCCGAAAAAAGCATCAGAAACAGATGGGAGATCTACTTTGTCTGTTGCAGTCATAAGTTGACCAAGTGGAGTGGCACCTGAAAAAGCATCGGCTTTTTCAGCAATCCAAACTTTATCACCAGACATGTTAGAAGGATAAGCAAAGAATAAGAAAGCACGTGCGATTAGCGCAGGATTCATGATATTCATACCAGTTCCTCCAAAAACTTCTTTACCAATAACCACCGCAAAAAAAGTAGCAATAGCAACCATCCACAATGGAGTTGTAACAGGAACGATTAGGGGAATTAGAAATCCGGATACTAAGAATCCTTCGTTTACCTCGTGACCTCTTAATTGTGCAAAAACAAACTCCGTACCTAGACCTACTACATAGGAAACCACGATAAGTGGAATAACGTACCAAAGTCCATACATAAAGTTTGTAATAATATCAGCGCTTTCGCCAATAGAGAGATTGTGCTGATAACCAACATTCCAAGTTCCGAAAAGTAAAGCCGGAATCAAAGCTATCACAACCATAAACATGGTCCGTTTTAGGTCTATTGCATCGCGGATATGGCTACCTTTTTTAGTTACCGTTTTGGGGACAAACAAGAAAGTTTCGAATGCTTCGAATGTAGAATGCAAATAATGAAACTTCCCTCCTTTCTCAACATGCGGCTTAATTTTATCTATATAATTTCTTAAAGCTTTCATTTAGCGTCTATTTATTTTCGTTAACTCATTTCTTTTCTTAGATACTCAAGTCCTTCGCTAACAATCGACTGTATTTCAATCTTGGAAGTGCTTATAAACTCGATCAAAGCAAAATCTTCGGCATCAACTTCATAAATTCCGAGATTTTCCATTAAATCGATATCACGACTCATAATGGCTTTTATCAATTGCATGGGATAGATATCAAAAGGAAATACTTTTTCAAATTGACCTGTCATAACAAAAGCACGTTCACCACCATTTAGGTTGGTATCGAGTTTGTAGCTCTTGTTAGGTGTGAGCCAAGAAAATAAGGAGCGATAAAAACTAAATTTATGCAGATTTGGCATAATCCAACCAATAAACTGATACTGATCGCCTTCGGGAAGCACACTAACTTGGTTAGAATAAAAACCGATGTATCCGTTCGATTCTATTTTTTCGCCAGTTAGCGGATTGCCACTAATGTACCGAAGTTTACCTTCTGTCACATTATTTGAAACCATGTCTTGAATACAAACTCCATTTTTGGCTTTAAAATAATGAGGTTTTAGAACTTCCGAACCAGCTAAAGCATAAATTCGCTCTGCTTCGTATTTGCCATGTAAGAATAAATTCCCAATAGCAACTACATCTTGAACATTGACTGTCCAAACAATTTCACCCTTATTTATTGGATCTATTGATGCAATTTGGGTTCCGATTAAACTTACTGGATGCTTACCTTCAAATTTATTGATTTGAACATTTCTGGCATTAAGAAGCACTTTTGTTTGTGTATCTTGAGCATGCAAATTTAAATGAACTTTTCCGGTAGTTAATTTTGCCAAAGCATCTAATCCTGCTTGGAAAGTTTCACCTTTACCATGCAAAATAAAATCAAAGTCAACTCCAAGCGGATTGGTATCAAAACCTGAAATAAAGATTGCTTTTGGACTATGCTCCGGATTAGCAATGGTGCTATAAGGCCGCTGACGAATACTCGCCCATAAACCACTTTGCAATAATTTTTCAGTTATTGCCTCTTTATTTAAACTTGCTGGAATTGCTTTTCCAAAATCAACATACTCGTTGGCTCCATCCGCTTCGATTTTTATTTCAAGCAATACTCGCTTGGCTCCGCGTTTTATTTCTGTAATTGTCCCGCTAACGGGCGAAGTAAAAAGGATATTATCTCGATATTTATCAAAAAACACCGGACTCCCTGCTTTCACTTTATCACCTTCTTTTACGGTCAACTTAGGAAATACGCCAATAAAATCGGTAGGTTTGAGTGCATATTTCTTGGAGCTCAACTCACTAACTGTTTTGTCAGCCTCTCCTTGAAGTTTTATCCTCAAACCTTTTTTAATTTTAATTATTTCTGACATAAATTTAATTTGACTGAAATTAGTATTTAATGGTTTTATTAAAGTTTTTGTTGTTCAATTTACGTATTTTTCTGGTTTAAAAAGTTCAAAATATTAGATGGCTTTTAACTTTAAAAAACGGGGCTAAATTATTAAAATGTTTTCTAATTAACAATAAAAAGTTACAATAGCAAATATATACATGCATACTATTTTTAGACAATTTAAAATACTGTATGTCTGTATTTTGCGTTTTTACCCCATTTGAGACCTTATATAGACCCAATCTATATTACAACCTCCGTTTACCTTTTTTCTGATTTTTGTCAGGTTTTAAATAAATACATGTTGTAGCAATAGCTCCCCCGAGCTTAATTTTACTCGTATTTCAGAATTCAAATTCTTAATAAAACCGTTTATAACATTCATTAAGTTGCATTAAAACGGACTCCATTCATGATTAATTTTGAAAAAAACGCGAATGAATCTTAAATATTCAATCCTGCTAGTCAGCATCTTTCTAAATCCGCTGTTTGGACAAGAATTGTTCGAAGAGAAAATTTATAGTGCTAACATTAAAACCGTCAAATTATATCCCGAAAATAATCCACTTGGCGAAGCCGTTCTCTTCATTTCGGAATCAGATCAATTGATTTTACATTTTGATGAGCTTGATAGCGATTACACGGATTATTATTACTCACTAATTCATTGCGATGCGAAATGGCAAAAATCGGATCTGCTGCCGAATGAATATATCAATGGCTATGCCGAAGCACCTATTATAGATTACCAATTTTCTAAAAACACGAAGGTTCCATACATCCACTATAGCTTAACAATTCCAAATCGTGAAATGCAATTTCGCTTTTCGGGAAATTATCTTTTAATCGTTTTTCCAAATGGATATCCTGAACGCCCAATTTTCACAAAAAAGCTATACGTTGTTGATGAACTTTGTACAATTGGTGGAACCATTCAAGCATCGAGTAATCCTGAATTAAGAAGTACTTCACAAGAAATCGCTTTTAGCGTAAATATAAGTTCGCTTAATAGTCGGTTTCCTGATAGAGAAATTACTACGCAAATTCAACAAAATGGAAGATTCGACAACCAAATCAATTCGATAAAACCTTTACAAATACGCGATGATATTCTCGATTTTAATCTTCAGGGAATGAACACTTTTAAAGGATTAAATACGTTTAGGCTATTTAATATCAGTAGTTTAGAATATAATTCAGAATATGTCTATTCCATAGATAAAACCCAAGCAATCGATGAAGTAGAGCTACTTCTATGCAAAAGAAGAGACAATAGTCCCTACAAAAATGAGCCCACACAATTCGGGAAATTTTACATCGACACAAAAACCTACGACGACCCAAGCACCGAAAGCGAGTATGCACTTGTGGAGTTTTTGCTTGCAAGTCCACAACCATTTGCAGATGCTGAAGTTTGCCTCTTGGGTGGATTTGATTTGTGGAGTTTAAGTCATAAATTATCTTACGATTCATCGAAAAAAGCATACAAAACAAGGATTTTACTTAAACAAGGATTCTATAGCTATCTGTTTGCATTGACAAATAGAACAACAAAAAGAACAGATGTCAGTCAACTTGAAGGAAGCTATTTTCAAACGCCAAATAATTATTTTATTCGCGTTTATTACAGAGCTCCTGGCACCACCTACGACCAATTAGTTGGATGGCAAAATATCATTAATTATCAACAATAAATCAACTAAAAAGTGAAAACAAAATTTCCCATTATCGCTCTCTATTTAATAACAGCTTTCACACTTAGCGCTTGTGTAAAAAGATTACCCCTTAAAGTAGATCCCAATGCCAATGTCAATGCCACACTTACAGAACTTACAGTTGACGAAAATTTTAATTGGGAAACAACTTCGATTATTGCAATTTCTATACAAACTCAAGACAACACAGGTAATGCAATACCTCATGTAAAAGTGAGTATTTATTCCGACTTTATAAATGATGGAGGAAAAGAAATCATCAGTGGTTACTCCAATGAAGCTGGTCTATTTGAGTTAAATTACCGAGTTCCTTCTTCCGCAGATACCCTCGTAATAAGTACGGATTATGTGGGTTTTCCTGATGAAGTGAAAATACCAATCGTTGAGAATCAGTTGTCATTTATTTTTGGCGGACTTCCTGGGAATAGAGACGATGAGCCTATTGCACTAGCGTATAAAAACACCTCGGCAACTCAAATAACCTTATACTATTTGGGTACTTGGAAAAGAGACGGAACACCACGCTATTTAGTTGGAAGCGATGTCATTGACGCTACTTTTCTAGCTGATATCAACGCTGCATTACCTGAAAATCAACCGGTTCCTGAATATCACCCCAATTACCTTTGGGAAATTTACGAACAGAACATCAATCTAATTGCTGATGCAGATGTCTGGATCACCTTTGTTTCCGAAGGTGCTGGCTATTTAAATACGCTTGCTTACTATACTTTCGATAAAAACAATCCTCCACAAACGGTTAACGATATTAGCGAAGCAACCGTGATTTTCCCAAATGTATCTTTCAAAAATAGTGGTGGTGGTTTGTATTCAGGTGATAAAGTGTTTTTAGGAAATTTTCCTGCCGGCACTTCTTTAGGCTGGTTATTGATCACAGATGGTTTCGACGAAGCATCCAGAACAGTTACTGATGGTTTTGATTATATTTTTTCACATGAAAATTTAAACCCGGAAACGGATCCTCTTTACCAACAACATGTGGTTTTACTGCAAGACGACAGCCGAGAAAAATTCATTATATCTTTTGAAGATTTAATCAGACCAGGAGGAGATAATGATTTTAACGATGCCATCTTCTATGCTACTGTTGATCCTACTTCTGCCGTTGAAGCAGGATTCTTCCCTATTATTGGTGTTGTTGATCCAGACACCGATAACGATGGTGTTCCAGATAGTTTTGATGAATTTCCGGAAGATGCGGAAGCTGCCTTCAACAGTTACTATCCTAGCGAAGGTGACTATGCAACGCTTGCATTCGAAGATTTATGGCCATCCAAAGGAGATTATGATTTTAACGATTTGGTTGTTGATTATAATTTCAATACCATTACCAACCTTCAAAACCAAGTAACCAAACTGAAAGGGGAATTTGTAGTTCGAGCTATTGGCGCAGGATTTCACAATGGATTCGGATTTCAGTTAGAAAATGTTTTAAGTAATCAAATTAGTTCAGTTACCGGAAATGCTTTGGAAGAAGGTTATATTCAAAGCAATGCCAACGGAACGGAAGCAAATCAAAGCTTGGCAACCATCATTGTATTTGATGATGCATGGAATCATGGTTACGGCAATACAGATCCGAGTAAAGCATTTGCAGCTCCAACAGAAACCATCCAAGTAGAAATTACACTAGCAACTCCTATTCCATTTGATCAATTTGGCTTAGCACCATTTAACCCTTTTATTATCGTTAATAAAGAACGAGGAAGAGAAATTCATATGGCTGATTATCATCCTACTGATCTGGCCGACGTTTCTTATTTCGGTCGATACAACGATGATACAAATCCGACGATAGGTAAATATTATAAAACCACCGGAAACCTGCCTTGGGTGCTAAATATTCCTCAACAATTTGAGTATCCAATCGAAAAATCTTCCATTGATAAACCTCACCTCAAATTTGTTCCTTGGGTTGAAAGTTCCGGCTCATTATTTAATGATTGGTATAAGAATCAGGCAGAGTACCGAAACCCAATTTACATTTATTAAGATTCTATTTGATTTTCATTAAAACCGCTTCATCGCGGTTTTTTTTGTTTTTTGTCATTACCTTTTGGAGGAAATAATGCGATTAACCATACGCAAACGAATCCAAATGAATCATTTACGAAGTGCTCCTTTCATAAAGAAGTGTTGCAACCTATCTTTGCATCAAATAGTAACCACAAATATTTATAGTAATGAAAGCTCTCAACCTAAATCATTTCATGATTCTTATTAGTCTTTTATTTGCATTTAGTTCTTGCAATAAAAGCATCACCCCTATTGATGTAGTAGATACAGAGTCAAGTATCGAAAATCTTACAGCTAGTGCTGATTTTAATTGGAAAACAACGAGTACCACTCATTTTTCCATTCAAACATTAGACAATGCCGGTCTTCCGGTTGCCAATGTTAAAGTGTTCATTTCAACTGATTTCGAAGCGGAAGGTGGTAAAGTTATCCTAAGTGGAACAACCAATACAAATGGACTTTTCCAAATGGATTATAACATTGCTACCGCGATTACTTCTTTAGTAGTTGGAACCGATTACCAAGGTTTCCCTTTCGAGGTAAAATTGCCTGTTGAAAATAATAGTGTTCAATTTACGATGGGAGGAATTCCTCCTCAAACTTCAACAGAGAAATCATCCGAACCTTATAAATCAACACTTGCAACAAAAATTCCTTTTAACACTTTGGGAAGTTGGTTACCAGATGGTACTCCAAGATATCTTGAAAGAGATAGAGATTATATTTCTTCTACTTTTTTGGCAGACATCAATACCGCTTTGCCAGAGAACCAACCTGTGCCTGAATACCATCCAGAATACTTGCTTCAAAATTACGATCAAAATATTCATTTGGTTGAAAATGCAGATGTTTGGGTTACTTTTGT
>JAFGAK010000120.1 GCA_016933745.1 Bacteroidales bacterium | reverse complement strand
TTTTCAGATACAGAATTTGACCAAATTCATTTAATTCCATTTTATAAATGGCTGCTTTTTCTTGATAAATCAAACACAAGAATCTACGGTTTTTTGATTTTTCAATTTCTTTCTCAGCAACGTTGTAGTAATCAATGGCCTGTTTAAAATTAGCACTACTACGAAGGTAGTTAGCCCATGCATACAACAATTTAGCGGAATGCTTATTCATTGAATTTGCAATAATCAGACTCTCCGCTTTAATTAAAAAATCATGTTGCAAATCTAGATTCTGCATCTTATTCGCATATTCCGATCCTTGAAGTAATAAATCCATTTCGATTTCTTCACTTTCCAAATCTTGATGGAGCGAAATCAAACGTTCTGTCATTTCAATGGCTTTGGCATAATTTCCAAGTTTTGAATATATTTTTGCAAATTGCTGATAAACATCCAGTCTACCTTGATTATCATTCAAATCAAGAAAAATAGCTTCTGCTTGATTAAGCTGCCAAACAGCAGTTGGATACATCTCTTCCAACTCATAGGCCATGCTTTTAAACAAAAACAGACGTGCTCTGTATTCAGGACTGCTATTCTTAATTGGCCGATTTTTCACAAAATTTATTAAGGAATCTGCTTGATGCATTTGGCCAAGTCCAATGTAAATCTGCGCATGGAGAAGAGCTGTTTCTTCGCTCATACCAGTATGAATAACCTCTTTGTATCTGGTTTCGAATCTTTCAATCGCAATTAAAGCACTATCTAAATCACGATCCATCATTCCTTGCACCTGTCTGAGCGCATCAAAAGTTTGAGTATTTTGTCCGAAAGATTGCTTTAGACACAGCACATGAACAACTAACAAAATTATTAGCAATTGAAAAGATGCTAAAGAGGTCGTTTTTTTTTGCATTTGAATCTTATTACTTTCAAAGATAAAATAAATGCACGAGTTTAAAAAGTCTTTTAAACGAATTGATAATTACTGCTTTGCTGAAATATAAAGTGGCAAAGAGATGAATGAAACAACAATATTCTTTAATCTTCGAAGGTAACTTTTCAATTCACAATTGTTTTGTGTACTTTTGAGTGGAATTTCTGACAAAGCATTAACCAATGTTTTTTTCAGAAAAAGTTAATTAAGCGTATTATCAAAATCCAAAACTATGTCAAATAGAATATTCGATCATGTAAAACCTGGCGTTTTAAGTGGTAAAGATGTGTCCACTGTATTTGAACTCGCCAAAAAAAATCATTTTGCATTACCAGCAGTAAATGTTACCGGAACTAATACAGTTAATGCTGTTTTAGAAGCGGCAAAAACAGCCAATGCACCTGTCATTATTCAGCTTTCGAATGGTGGTGCTTCCTTTTATGCAGGTAAAACTTTACCAAATGATAAGCAACAATCTGCTATTTTAGGTGCAATTTCTGCAGCTAAACACGTACATGAAATTGCAGCACTTTATGGGGTAGCTGTTATTTTGCATACCGATCATGCTGCAAAAAAATTATTACCTTGGATTGATGGTTTGCTTGATGCAGGCGAAAAACACTTTGCTGAAACCGGAAAACCTTTGTTTTCGTCGCACATGCTTGATTTATCCGAAGAGCCAATTGAAGAAAACATTGAAATTTCTAAGAAATATCTAGCTAGAATGGCTAAATTAGGAATGACCTTGGAAATTGAACTTGGAATTAC
>JAFGAK010000119.1 GCA_016933745.1 Bacteroidales bacterium | reverse complement strand
TAGGGTTTTGACTGGTTCAGCCCTAAACCGTTTCACGCCTTCTCTTACTTTAGATGAGTTGTATTGGGCGTCAGCCAAAACAGTTTTCAAAACATACACCCTGTTCTTTCAGCTTTTCCAGCAATGGATTGACAAAACGTTTCTCGTTCATGTTACAGGACCCAACCACGAAAGCCAAGGGCAACTCGCTGTTTGCGCAGCATGCCGCATGCACCTTGTAGCCAAGAATGAAGCCTCTTCTAGCTCGTCCCACTCGTGCTTCATTGTCGCTTTTTCCTGTTTTATTATCCAAACTTCTCTGACTGTAAGCTTTGATGGCGGTTCCATCTACAGCAACCACCTCTCCCTTAACTGCTTCACACTTTAGGTGCTTCTCTAACAACAACAAAAATATTTTTTCGTAGCCATCTTTGCCTAGTCGATGCCTAAAGTGAGTGAATAATCCATGGCTAGGCGTTTTTTGCTTTGTGAAACCACATGCTTCCGCTGCTTGCTTGTTTCGTTTTAGCAGCAAGGAAAGTCTGCGATCGCTGGGTATGCGCGACAGATATTTCAACACTTGTGCCTTTAACATGGAAACTGGATTGCATGGGTCTATGCCTGCTCCTTCTTTATGATAATGGGACATCAAGAAACTGCAAATAGAATCATTGTTTAATGAACAAAGCACTTGTTTAATGCTCAAAGCATCTTCCTAGCATAAGAATGGTTTAGAAACAAATTAATTTCTAAACACCCTAGCGCGCATTTTTATGACTTTTCTGCTAAACAAAAAAAGAAGAGTGGTTAGATTTCAAAAAACATGAATTTGTAATCAATACGTCTGGTTCATAAGCTAATTAAATGCCAAAAATCATCATTCAGAATCAAATCGGAAGGAAAAAAATGATCTCAAATTCCATTGAACAACGACAAAATCTCCAAAAAACCATTATTCAATCTTTTCATAAAGAGTTACAAATACTAGACGCTGAGCTTCAATCAACCCTAGTAGATGACATGATTACCGCTTTCTTCAACCGATTAAAAGTATTGAAGAGAATCCAAGAAACACAAAAGGAGATTATATAAAATGCGAAGATCAAAAATGGAAATGCATTTAGACATCATTAAGACTTTGGCTCAAAAGGGACCACTTAAGCTAACTCATATTATGTATAAAGCTAATGTAAACTGCAGTGTTTTAGGTGAACAATTAGAGTTCCTCATGCAACAAAACATTGTTCAAGAGAAAACACTAAAAAAAGAGAGAATTATCTACGAACTAACCGAAAAAGGATTTTCTATAATAAAAGCCTTCAGAGAAATTCAGACACTCCTTCCAATCGAGGAAGAAAAGCAAAGAATCCCAGCAATCCTATACTAAGTTCAATAAATCTGTTTAATTAAAATAGGTTGTTTGGTGAC
>JAFGAK010000118.1 GCA_016933745.1 Bacteroidales bacterium | reverse complement strand
GCTGAGTTATTTTTTCAACCGCTTGATTATATCTTTTGGCAGATAATGAATATAAAATCACTGTAAGAGTTTGATCTTTGTAATTTGGGATTAGATCGGCATTGGATTTAATTATTTGTTTTACCACCATTCTTTTTTCCTTATTAGCATTTGCTAAATATGGTATAAGTAAAGAAGCTACCGATGATTCGGCTCTGTAGCAAATCATCTTAATGACATTCATTAATATTTTACTTTCCGTTTTAAGTTTATTGTATCGCTTTTCATGTGGCATTTGAGCAAGTTTTATTTTGGGTTGAAGTTCTTTTCTTGCCTGTACTAATTCAATTTCTTCGTAAGCAAACAGCGTTGCCCGTATTGATGGTTAAAAACCAAAGCCCTAATTTTGCTTAGGGCATGTCTGTTTTCTGGTTATTTCAATAATTTAGATGATTGTATAGTAAACTCCAAGATTTTTAGAGTTTATTAGAATTTATTAGAGTCCTTTGGATCTTTTCCAGTTATGTGGCAGCAAATCGGCCAAGTCTAAACTGTAATCGTTATTATACTTTGGTATTTGAGTTAATACATCCGTAAACCATTCGCGCGGGTTCACATCGTTGGTTTTGCAGCATCCTAAGAGGGAATACATTATTGCTGCATTTTCTGCAGCATCGTGGTTTCCGCAAAACAGGTAATTTTTACGACCCAGTGCTAACGGACGTATTGCGTTTTCGGCCAAGTTGTTGTCAATTTGATACCTCCCGTCCAAATGATAACGGGATAAACGGTGAAACAAAGAGTATGTGTAACTCAATGCTTTTCCCATCCTCCCTTTGGGCATAACTTTCGGGAAATAATTTACAATCCATTTTTCAAAGGCACATAATATAGGATAGGCCAAACGCTTTCGTAAATCGGCACGTTCTTCATAAGACATTTGTTGGTCGGTTGCCATGGCTTCAACTTTATAGATCAAACCGATTTGTTCCAATGCGTATTCAGCCCCGGCTTTATCTTCTGCCAATGCTTCGTTAAATTTTCTGCGGGCATGGGCCCAACAGCCAAGCAATAACACGCCTTTTTTATGCTCATATATAGAATAAGCTTCGTAACCGTCTGTTTGGAGGGCACCTTGGAAATTCCGTAACAGTTCAACTATGACTTTTTGTGCCCTCGACCCTTTGTCGTAATGAAAAAACACCAGCTTTTTCATTACCGAGCGTACCATCCAAAGGTAGGCTTTGACTGTATGATGTTTTTTATTGTCGATAACCGGCACGGTGCTTTCGTCAACTTGTATATAGTCGCTTGCCAGCACTAATTCCTTTAATCGAAAGTATAACGCCCGCAGCAAATCACAACTACCCATAAACCAATTACTTACTGTTGAAGCGGGTATGTTCATGCCGGTTAGTTTAAGCATGGATATTTGACGGTGAAACGGCAAATGGTACATATATTTGCCTAGCAATAGTTCTGCCAATAAACTTGGCCCTGCATTGCTGCGAGGAAGCGGCATTAATGGAAGTGTGGCAGTTTTTATTGTTTGGATCGGTTCTCCGGTGTTTTCTTCAGCTTCACGCTGCTTATTTTTGTTTAGTGCATATTTTGGGCGTACTATTCGACGTACATACAGCTCGCCGGGTTTGTGTTCCAATATTTCTGTTACTTCTTCGCCTATGCGTACCCAATTCTCGTCAACACCTTCGGGTTCGATTACTTCTTCTTCCCTGCGTAAAAAATCAGGCAACGGCAAACGCACCGGTTGTCTCTTTGGCCTCTCCGGTTTGCTGCGTTCGTAGGTAACTATTTCTTTTTCCGCTTCTTTTATAGAGACTTCTTCTTCGGGGAGCACATCAAGACCTCCAAAGTCTATGGTGCGTTGGTTAGGGTCTTTCGGTATATATTTTTCGCTTTTGGGCTTCCATAATTTCCTGCGGTACCAAGCCAATTGATCTGTCAGTTTTTTGATAAGGCTTTCTTGTTCCTTTAATTTGGCCTCATACTCACGGTTTTTATCCCGGGCTGCTTCAAGTGCCCCTGCATCGGAATTTCGTAGGCGTGAAACTTCTGTATAAAGTTCGTCGCGCTCCAATAAAAGGGTCTCAATTAAGCGGGTCGTATCTGCATTTTGTTCCATCTGAAAGCCTTGTTCTTATTGGCTTCAAGGTAATAAATTCAATGGAAATTTACGGAAAGAAATTCGATAAATATTAACAATTTACTGTTTATAACCCCTTCTTTTTCAGTTGTTTTACGGTGGGTTTTACACTTTGGATTATAGACACCAAATCTTGCCAATTTATTGTCAATGAATTTGTATTTTCATCGAAAGCCGGCAATTTAAACCGTCCCGACTCCAGCTTTTTGTAATAAATGACCATGCCGGCATATTCCATGTGCAGTATTTTCATTATCGATTGGCCTCGGTTTATGAAAATAAAAACTCCTCCGTCCCTTACATCCTGTCCCATGCTGTTGGTTACAATGCCGCCGAGGGTATAAAAACTTTTGCGCATATCTACCGGAAAAGGGTATAAATAATAGTTGAGCGAACTGTGAAGATGGAACACGGCTAATCGTTTAATTGAATTAATGCCTTTAATAGAGAAAGGTCAATCCCGCTTTTTAACCGGACGATTGTTTTATTGGAAAACTCTATTTCTAGAGTAGGCTCTTCTTCTTTTTTATATCCCTGTGAAGGAAAAAATGATTCACTCCGGAATTTATCGGGTAAATTGCAAACAGATTGGTTTACTAAAACCGGTATAAAACCCGGCAACAGGTTTTTGCTTTTTAATTTTTTCTGCCAATTATAAAATGTGGCAGGTGAAATAACCTCGTTCGCACAGAATTCTTTCACTGTTAAGCCCGATTCTTTTTGTCGTCGGTAAAG
>JAFGAK010000117.1 GCA_016933745.1 Bacteroidales bacterium | reverse complement strand
TGTCAGTATTGTATGCTGTAGCCGACAATAAACTTACTTTGATGTTTAAGTTTAACATCAAAAAAACAATGATGATGGCGGAGCGTTATCAGGAAATTAAAGATTTCTTTGAGACTGTTGTTGCTAAAGAAAATGAACAAATCGTAATTCGTCAATTGTAAGCCAATGAAACGTTATTTAATCTTTTTGCTAATTCTATTTTCCACCCTTTCTTTTGCACAAAAAGAATTAGATCCGGCATGGCTAGAAATACCTGTAAACCTTAAAAAGGACGCAAATACCATTCTGCGCGATTATCAAGTTGAATACAAATTAATGTCGAACCAAGACTTGGAAGTTAAAGTTCTGGAAGTAATTACCATCCTTGACAATGAAGGGAAAGAAAATGCTCCGGTAGTTTGGCATTACGATGTTTTCTCCAAATATATTTTTGGCGAAATTCAGGTGTACAATAAAAACGGCGAACGTGTAGAAAAAATTAGCTTACGCGAAATGGATGATTATGGAATTTCAGGTTTAGTTAATTTTTTCGACGATTCCAGATTGAAAGTTTTTGAACCTGAAATCAAAGAAACTCCTTATACCATTATTATTACCTACACCAAAGAATACAACGGATTATTAGAACTTCCTCCATGGATACTTCAAGGCGACAGTGAAATTGCTGTTGAAAACGCTTCGCTCACAATTATAAACACAGGTGGAGTTCAATACAAAATAATACCGAAGAACATGGAAAAAAGCATGTATAATTTCACGGATGAAGGGGAACTAAAACGATGGGAAATTAAAAACAAAACGGCCTTTCGTCCGGAGAGTTTTGTGAAAGACTCTCAACTGCCTTACATTAAATTCCCTTTGGAAGAATTTCAGCTCCAAGGTTATGATGGGAATACAAAAAGCTGGCAAGGATTTGGCAAATGGAGTTCAGAATTGATTCAAAATAGAGACCAATTGCCCGAAGAAACCATTGCAAAAATCAAAGAATTGGTCGTGAACGCAAAAGACGAAAAAGAAAAAGCGCAAATCATCTACGATTGGATGCAAGAAAATACACGATATATCAGTATTCAGTATGGAATTGGCGGATGGCAACCTTTTTACGCAAGCGAAGTAGATGAAACAAAATACGGCGATTGTAAAGCCTTAACTAATTACACAAAAGCTCTGTTAAAAGCTGCCGATATAGATTCTTATTACTCCTTGGTTACAGCGGGCGCCGGAGAAAAAAACCTCGACCCGAAATCTCCTTCCAACCAGTTCAATCATGTTATTTTGTGTGTTCCTTTTAGTGGAGATACCACTTGGGTAGAATGCACTGCGGATGATTTTGCGATTGGTTATTTAGGCGATTTTACGGACGACAGATATGCTCTATTAATTGATGGCGACCAAAGTAAATTAGTAAAGACAACCGCGTATACAAAAGCCCAAAACACACAAATTAGGGCTGGAGTAATTCAAATCAATCCCAATGGATCTCTGCAAGCAAAAATAAAAACAGTGTATGGTGGAGTCCAAACTAAATATCGTTTCGGACGAATTAACGAAGATGAAAAAGATCGAAAGGACTATTTGTATCGCGTTCTCGACCTTCCGGGATTTAAAATAACCGGAATCGGCTATGAGTACAAAAAAGAAAAATTACCATCGATTATTGAAAACTTGGAACTGGAAGCAGAAAAATACACGAGCGTAACAGGAAGCAGAATGTTTGTGCCTCTCAACTTTCTAAATACGCATACTGTAAAACCCAAAAGTGATACAGCACGAAAAAACAACATCTATCAAACCATGGCTTATACCGATATCGATTCTTTGGTATATCAAATTCCTTCGGGATATAAGATAGAACGATTGCCTGAAGGGAAAAAACTTGAATCGGAATACGGCAGCTATCAATCGACCATTTCAGTGGTGGATGATCAGATCATTTACGTTCGAAAGATGGAACAAAATTCGGGTGATTTTCCTGCAAAAGGATGGGCAGAATTTAGGAAGTACCGATTGGAAATTACAAAAGCAGACAAAGCAACAGCTATTTTGAAAAAAACATTAAATTAGCTTCCTAAAGACACGACAACCATGAAAAAACCAATCCTCATTTTTGCCATATTGGCAATTACAATTTTCTCTTCTGCCTGCAGAAATGTAGGCATACCGAAAGAAACAAGTGTTGACGTTTCTAAAGCCGAATGGGCAATAGTCATTCACGGTGGAGCTGGAACTATTAAGCGAGAATTCATGACCGCTGAAAAAGATTCGCTTTATCGAGCTAAGCTTGCCGAAGCCCTTTCTGTTGGTTCCGAAATATTAAAGAATGGCGGAACAAGTATGGATGCAGTTGAACAAACCATTCATGTTATGGAAGAATCGCCTTTATTCAATGCAGGTAAAGGAGCCGTTTTTAACGAACGTGGTCAAAATGAAATGGATGCCGCAATTATGAATGGCGAAACACATGCCGCCGGAGCTGTTGTCAATGTACATACCATTAAAAGTCCGATTTCTGCCGCTAGAGCAGTTATGGAAAAATCGGCTCATGTGATGTTAACCGGCGAAGGAGCTGAAATATTTGCCGAAAAGCAAGGATTAGAAATTGTAACTCCTGAATATTTTTTCGATCAAGCAAGATGGGAAAGTTTTCAAAAAGCCAAAGACAAAATTGATAAGCACGGTACCGTTGGTTGTGTTGCTTTGGATAAAAAAGGAAATATTTCCGCAGGAACTTCCACTGGCGGAATGACCATGAAAATGTATGGTCGTGTTGGCGATGTTCCCGTAATTGGAGCTGGAACTTATGCAGATAATGCCACTTGCGGAATTTCAGCAACCGGTCACGGTGAGTATTTTATTCGGAATGTAGTGGCTTACGATGTAGCTGCATTAATGAAATACAAAGGAATGAGCTTGGAAAATGCTGCAAACGAAGTTATCATCAATAAACTAAAACCGATTGGTGGAAGCGGTGGAATTATTGGTTTAGATGCTGAAGGAAATACAATTATGACCTTCAATTCCGAGGGAATGTTCCGCGGAACAGTGAGTTCGAACACCAAAATGGTCATTGGGATTTATGAAGATGAAAAATAAACAATTAGAGAAGATTGATAAACTTTTTCAGGTTTTTCGCTCTTCTTTTTTTGAATCGTTCAAATTGACAAGTGTTTTGAAATAGAGCGGAATTTCCGTTTCAAAAATCATTTCCTTTTTACTAAAAGGATGCAAAATTCGGATTGAAAAGGAGTGTAGCGCTAAACGTTTCACTCCTTTTTCTTTTTCTCCATACATTTTATCACCTAAAACCGCATGTCCCATTTCAGCAAAATGCACGCGAATCTGGTTTTTTCTTCCAGTGAAAAGATTGATTTCGAGCAAACTAAAATGCCTCGATTCTTTGAGGACTTGATAACCTGTTTTTGAAAACTTCCCCTTTTCCGCATCTTTCACCGAATAGACCCGATGAGCTGTATTTTCTGCTAAATACGAAATAATTTCGCCTTCTTTGTTTGGAAGTTTGCCATGCACCACTGCCACATATTTTTTACTAAACTCGTGCCAATTATCCTGTAAACAGCGCTTTGCTAGTTCATTTTTCGCAAAAACCAAAATCCCTGAAGTATCTTTATCCAATCGATGAACAATAAAAACACGATTCTTGGATCGTGAGTTGCCCTTCCGAACATAATCAGTCAAGAGGAAATAAGCTGTCTTTTGTCGCTCTCCTTCCGAACCTATCGTTAACAAACCATTGATCTTATCCACTACAATTATATCTCGATCTTCGTAAAGAATAGTGAGTCCAGGAGGTTGATGTTTCTTAGCCGGACTTTTAAACGAGCTTATTTTCTCTTGCATCTTATTCTATTATCAATCTATTTTTCAATAAATTAGCATCTTTCCGTTTGATTGATCCAGTCGAATTTGCATCAAACAATTCTTACAATCAAACTTCAACTTGTATTTTCTATTCTGATCTTCGAGATAAAGTGGTTCTTTATGCTCATTCTTTGCTCCTTGAAATCGTTCGCAATAGCCCAACTCAAATTTAATACAATAACGCGTGGTCATTAGCAGCTGGTCTTCTTTTGAAGCACTAATTTCGAGCGCTTTTTCCTGTTTTTCTACATGATGTTCCAGATAAAAGGCTGCTGCTTTCAAATTTGATATATTTTCAGAAAAATCAACTTCTTTTTTAGGGAAATAGGTATCCTTCCGTTCTGTTCTGGAATCTTTTCTAGCAAAAGTATTAACGCGGACTTGCTCCAACTTTTCGAAAAGGATTCTTCGAATTTCATTCAATTCTGAAATACGAAAGAAATAGGAATTTTTGCTACGGACATTTACTTCCTGAATATGGAACATGGAACTTCCAGATTTAGAAAGCTGCGCAACTAGATTCCTATTTGCCATTGACCCATCTTTCGCAAGTTCCGGTAAATCAGGAATAATTATAACAGCACTTTGTTGATCTTCATCCTTTATTTCGAAATGAAGTTGATCGTTTTGTTCAGTGATTAGAATGGAAGCCTCCACTTTCCGAATCGACTGATCGGATTCGAGTTGCTTATTGAATTCGTGATCGTGATTGCGATAAAGTTCCAATCCCATATGGAGTTTTGATAGATCATTTACATAAATTTTATCATCCACTACTCGCTCTACGCGTAAACCAACTAACTTGTTTTGCTGTATAAGACACAATCCATCGCCATTGTTCAAAACTTCTTCCGACTCGATCTTAATAAAATCTTGCGCAATTTGCTTTATGCTTCCAATGCGCTTTCCCATTGATTTGGGTGATGCGCTATTGATTAATCCCTCAGTTCTTCCTGTTAAGAAATAATTACTGCTTTGTCGATTGAAACTTCTTTCCGGATCGGGTTCAAAATTGATGACTGTTTTGCCCGAAGAAGCTCTCTGATTCACGGTATCTGAACTCAAAATAGCATCGAGTTTTTGCCGGTAATAACTCACTACATTCTTCACGTAATTAGTGTCTTTTAATCGGCCTTCTATTTTTAAACTTGTAATTCCGGCATCCACCAATTCTTTTAATTGATTGCTCAAATTCAAATCTTTGAGTGATAGTAAATGGCTGTTTAAAACAATCTTATTTCCTTGCGCATCGAGGAGATTATATGGATGCCGACACATTTGAGCACACATTCCTCGATTGGCACTTCTTCCGGCAACAGCCTGACTAAAATAGCATTGTCCGCTTAAGCTTACACATAAAGCACCGTGAACAAAAAACTCCAGTTCTGATTTTGTTTGTTTCCGAATTGCTTGGATCTCTGCGAGCGAAAGTTCACGGGCAAGCACAATTCGTTCAAACCCCATATCATCTAAAAAACGAATTCGGTCCGGATGATAATTATTGGTTTGTGTACTTGCATGCAAAGCGATGGGAGGAATGTCCATTTTCAGAATTCCTAAATCCTGAATAATTAAAGCATCGGCTCCTGCCTGATAAATCTGATGAATGAGTTTTTCGGCTTCTTGAAGTTCTTGATCGTAAAGAATTGTATTGAGCGCTACAAAAACTTTTGCTTGGTATTTATGGGCAAAGCGAACCAGTTTTTCAATATCTGCAACAGAATTAGAAGCAGCAGCTCTGGCGCCAAAACGATCGGCTCCAATATACACTGCATCAGC
>JAFGAK010000116.1 GCA_016933745.1 Bacteroidales bacterium | reverse complement strand
TTGATAAAAAATAAAAAACAATAAACGGGCAAAGGTTTGACAAGTTGATCGGGTTTGCTCCCGGCCAATTGCTATGGCGGAACCGTTATAGGGCATTGTAAAACAACACAATAACAATAAACAAAATGGCAAAAACGACTTTTTGGGACATAATTGAAAGGACAATTGAAAAAGTAGGTACCCCTCTTTCGGCTAAAGAAATTTGGGAAAAAGCTAATGAACTTGGGACAATTGGTGATTTCACTACAACAGGAAAAACTCCTTGGGCAACTATAGCAGCTTATTGCTATACTGCAATAAATAGTAGCGGGGATAAATCAATGATAATACAAACAAGTGAACGACCTGCTCAATTTTTCCTAAGAAAACTAGCTGACAAAGTTGATATTCAAAAGGTGCAAAAGCAAAAAGATACTGAAGTGGCTAAAAAAGAGAAAACAGAAACGAAAAGATTTAATGAACGTGACTTGCACTCTATTTTAGTTGCATACACTTACGGTGACAGTCATTTCAAAGCCAATTTAAAGACAATTTATCACGAAAATTCATCTAAAGCAACAAAAGGACAAAATGAATGGTTACATCCTGACCTTGTTGGGGTTTATTTCCCATTTCGAGACTATAAAACCGAGACATTAGAAATCCAAAACCATCTTTCAATTACATCAATTAAACTGTTCTCATTTGAACTAAAAATATCTTTAAATTTTGGCAATTTACGACAATCTTTCTTCCAAGCCGTTTCAAATTCAAGTTGGGCAAACGAAGGTTATTTAGTTGCTCTAAATATTGACGATGATCCAACTTTTAAAGACGAAGTTAGACGACTAAATAACGCATTTGGAATTGGAATTATAAAACTCAATCCAGAGAATGTTTATGAGAGTGAAATTTTATTCCCCTCAAGAATAAATCAAGAAATTGACTGGGACACAGTAAACCGACTTGCAAATGAAAACACTGACTTTAACGACTTTTTAAAACTTATTACAGAAGACTGTAAACTTGGAAAAGTAAAAAGTCAATACGACAAAATTTTAAAAATAGAAGAATTAACAAAACATATTAAAGACAAAGGAATAAACAACGCC
>JAFGAK010000115.1 GCA_016933745.1 Bacteroidales bacterium | reverse complement strand
GACGGATCTTTTGAAGTTTTGGAAAACCACGCAGCTTTGATCTCTGTTTTGCAAAAGGGCGAATTAAAAGTAATCAAAGCTGATAAAACGGAAGCGTTTTATCCTATCAAAGGAGGCGTTGTTGAAATACTCGACAATAAAGTATTGGTTTTGATTCAGTAATTTTAATAAATAGCATAGAGCCTGATTCTCTGCAGAATCAGGCTTTTTTAATACCTTTTTATGCGAAAAACCATCCGAATTGTTGTGTTTTTACTCTTTACAATTAGCTTCACCTCTTGTATAGAAATTGTAGAAGAAATACACGTAAATAAAAATTTATCTGGCAGCTATCGTCTGTACTTAAAAAACAATGGTATGGCGTTTTTATTTAATGCGATGTCCGATAATTTAAATACGGAAGAGTTAGAAAAAAACCTGAATCAACTTAAAAACCAAGAGGGAATTTCAAATTTCGAATTCGTTCTTAATCCCAAAAAAGGACAGTTTTCCGTTGGTTTTGATTTTAAAAACACCAAAAGTTTAAACCGCGCCTTTTACACAAGTTTTGGTGTAAAAAAACGCTTTTACCACAAAAACTACCTGACCATTAGAGCTCACAAGGTAACTCGCCCTAACTTTACACCTTACTTATTAAACTATGCTGATTCGCAAAATATCTTCGATCAAATACCTCAAAAATTATTGGATTATGTAGATTATCGATATCGATTAGTATGCCCTAATCCAATTAACCGCGCAAATCCTAGCAATCAAAACAATACAATAAACACACACGAATTCACTCAAGTGATTCCTTTGAAGAAAATTTATTTTGAACATCAAAGCACAAAGAGCATCGTAAAATACTAACTACTTGTGCATTTCAACCATCTGAAGATGAGCCGGAATAGACATGTGCTGTTGCACCATTTTCCATTCTCCAGCTTCTTTTAGCATCACTCCGGTAAATCGGATTCCCTTAAATGTCATCGCTTTACCTTCGTAAACAAAATTGTAGTTTAACTCTTCAAAAAACCAAGAAACCGTTGCATCTTCATTCAACCAAATACTCTGATCTGTAATTGAAATTAGGGTCTCATTAAAAGAGCTGAATTGTTTTTTAACAGCAGCTTTTATTTCTTCCCACCCTTCCAGCTTT
>JAFGAK010000114.1 GCA_016933745.1 Bacteroidales bacterium | reverse complement strand
GCTTTTAAACGAGCTTCGAAATTACCATAAGCAAAACCATCTCCCACAACACGGTTACGTAATACGCCACGAAGACTTTTGCTTCCACCTAATCCTTCAGAAAAAGCAGAGCGGTTTGCAGCTATTACCATCATATTTTGTGCATACCAAGGAGTTTCTCCGGCAATCGTATTTTGATAACCTAAACGATAAGCAATGGTTAATCTATTTTTTATAACCGTAAAATACTGACGATGGGTTAAATAAAATTTCAAATAACCCGGATTATCATAGGAACTCAAAACTCCAGGAACTAAAAAGAAACCAGCTTCTGTCCAGATTCCTTTATTCGGGTTAGGTCTATTGTCGCGTGAATCATAGGTTAGTCCGGCTTTTAAACTCAACATGAATCCTCCGTCAGCCTGATTGGCAGGGATCAACCCCCAAGCTTTATAATTTTCATACAATCCGGGTTGCGCATCAAGACTAGGTAAATAATCAGGATCGCTTGTTTCTAAACCATCGTTATACCTATCAATATCAACAGATCCAATAGCGAAATTATAGTAACCAATTCCAGCCGACCATTGTAATTTTCCGATACCCAAATCGCCAACAAAATCAGCTGTTGTACGGAATAAATTACGTTTATGTTTGTAAATCATACGACTTAAATCTTCCCATCCGGCATTGTAAACAGATTCGTAACCATTGAAGCCATAAAAGGCAGCTAAATCATCAGGTAAATAACCCAAATCAAAATTTAGTCGGACTCCCGGAATAATCTGATCGCCTTCATATGCAAAGCGAAAAATACTACTTCCTTTGGTAAATTTAGAGGCTTCCACATAAAACATGTGGTTGTACTCCGGGTAGCGACTTCCGTCGCCATAATTGTAAATACTAGAAAGCGCTCCGTATTGAAATCCCATATCACTATCAAAAGATACTACAGGCAAAGCGCCAACGTTCCATCCCGTTTTTACTTCTTCTTTTTGCTCTTTCTTTTCTTCCTGGGCAATTGCGCTCAATGTAAAAGATACAAAAAGCATCAGGATCAGCACACTATAAACTTTTCTCATGTTTTAGAAATTTAAATTAGTTCAGTTTTTCGTTGTTTTTATGACGTTCGCTATCGCGATTCGTTTTCTTTTGAATGTTTTTCTGAAAAGCTTCCGTTAAATCCACACCCGTTTGATTGGCCAAGCACATTAGCACAAATAAAATATCGGCCATCTCATCTGCTAAATTTATTTCCTTATCCGAAGATTTAAAGGATTGTTCACCATAGGTGCGAGCAACTATTCGTGCTAACTCACCAACCTCTTCAGTCAACAAAACCATATTCGTTAGTTCATTAAAATACCGAACGCCATTCTCTTTAATCCATTGATCTACAATTTCCTGAGCGTTTCTAATATTTATATCCATGTTCCTAAATTTTAACGAAAGTAAAACATTCGCACAATTATTCCAAAAAAATAAAAATTGCCTAAAACTTTGGCTACTAGAAAAAAGCAACAATTAACATGTACATTCTAAATCCGCAACCTTATTTTAACGATATATTTAAAATAATACATATAAAATTTTAATACTTTTGAAGCCTCATAAATTAGAATCGTATGCAAGTTGTATCTGTAAACATATCTGAAAAAAAAGGAACAATAAAAGTTCCCGTAGATTTTATTGAACTAAACTCAAGCGGCGTTGCCCATGATGCGCATGCCGGAAAATGGCATCGACAAGTAAGTTTGCTAGCGAAAGAGAGTAACGAAAAATTTGCTAAAGCGGCTAACCGCACTGTTGCTTATGGAGAGTTTGCTGAGAATATCACCACCGAAGGAATTGTACTTTACAAAACTACTCCGGGCGACCGCTTAATTATTGGCGATACGGAATTAGAAATTACTCAAATTGGTAAAAAATGTCATGGC
>JAFGAK010000113.1 GCA_016933745.1 Bacteroidales bacterium | reverse complement strand
TGCCAAACAACTGAAAGAATACCTGCACGAACCCTGCCTGTTTGAGGAATTAATTTTTAAGATCAACCACAACGAAGACAAAATCATCCAGGTAATCCGCTGGCTGATCGACAACGGTAAGATCATCCACCGCATCGACAACCGGTTGGAGTGGGAACAGGAGGGGTAGGGCTTACGGATTTTTTGTGTTTAGCCGGTCAATTTTTCAAGGCGGCGGATTGTATTCATTGCAATTTTCGGATCATTGATTTTTTCTGATTTCATTAACGACCATATCGATTCCTTTTTGCATTAACCGGATTTCTTCATCTCCGCTGATATTTTCCCACATGGGGTGTTTACTGTCGCTATACAGGAATGGGCTGCTTTTGTAATGGTTCCAGTAAAATTTGAACCCTTCATATACATATTCATTACGAGGAATGGAATAATGGATCCTTTTAATTTGTTCTGGTGGCAACTTTAGGATAAATTCAACCCGATGCGTATAAGTAATGTCAATTTTATCGGCATAGTCCCTGCATAAATGAGTAAATATTCCCTGCGATTCTTCAAGGGGTTCAAAATATTTGTAAACAAATGCTTTGCTAAGTTTCCGACAATAATCTTCGGCCCGGCCACGACGATCTTTGATGATATCAATTTCAAAACCTTCCTCAATTGTTTCCCGGCTTTTCTTTTCCAATTGGGAGGAATTAATTATAGACCGTATTTCATTTATAGCGGCATCAACCGGATTATCCCCGTAGTGAGAATAATGCCATTTTTCAATCAGGATGCCCATTTCCCGGTTATTCAATTCTGAATATTCGTAGAGGTTCATGGAGGTAATCAGCAGATGGCTTTCGTTCATGTAACATTTTGCATGAACATTTGGATGATGTAACAGATTGAGATTATGGATGGCTTTTAGTTTTTGTTTTTCTGCTGGTTTCAAACTTTCTTCCCGGTAAACGATTAAGGATTCGACACCGCGGGAGTCTGCTTCGAGCAATGCCTGGTACATGTTTTCGGATGTTTTGATGTAGGGCACAATAATAACCATTTCCCGTTTTGCTTCATTGATTATCCGGGGAATCCATTCCCGTAAGCCCTGGGTATTTAGAAATTTGAACATGGGTGTTATCGTTTAAAAACTAATTGTTTGTTTTCGATTCTTCTGCTATCGTGAATTGCTCATATGCTTCTTCACTCATTCCAAATTCCGGATCTACAATTCGCACCTCTTCCCATGTCAAACCGTACAGTTTGTACACCAGCAAATCAATTTCGGCTTCAAGGGCGCTGGTATCGGCTGATGGGTCTTGGGATTTAATGGTTTGAATTTTTATAACTATAGCTTTAATTTGTTCATGACAAATTTGATTTGCCAGCTTAATTGGGAATGTTTTTAAATCATAAATTGATATGCGAGGGAAGGTATTTGTGACAATTTTATTGGAAGTAATTTCAAAATACCATGAAAAAAGCGAAGAATTAATTATACCAAGGATAGTAGCTAAGTCAATTGAGATTTCATTATTTTTTGAGATAATATTTAAGACAGACTTATAATTGACCAAATACTCTTCAATAAGACAGGCAACAATTTTATATTTCCCGTTTGACGTAATTTCGCGAATTAATATTCTCTCAGTGTTGAAAAATTTTTTCTGACGAGGGTGTGCAAGCCATTTTCCGTAAGAAACCCATGCATCACCTGGCCAATTATAAGAATATCTGAGTATATCTTTACCATTTAATTCTTTTACAAAAGTTTCGTCTTTTTGGACATTACTATGATATACTTTATTCTTAATCGTATCATTTGACTGGCCTGCATAAGAATCATATGCTTGAATACCTACCGAGAGTTCTGTTATGTCTTGCAACATTACAGAGTCTTCTTTCATCTTTCCAATGATCAGATTCTCATTCTTGCTGATTTTTAAGTTAAATATTCTATTGGAAATCCAAACTTGAATCGGAACAAAGAAAATTTTCAGGTATTCATCTCCTTTTGAAACCTTAGTATTGGTTGGATATGTAACGATTTTAATCTCAGAATTTGAATTTGATTTTCTTTTCTGAAGAAATAAATTGGTAGTTTCGACTGTTGCATCTTCAAATACTCTACTCGGCAGCAGATTCACTTCTTTGATAACAGTTTCTTCAAGTAGAAAATCTCTTAAGGATTGTGCTTCAAGAACAGTAAGCCATGTATGTGGAATTATGTAACCAAATTGTCCGTTTTGTTGTAATATTTTTAGTCCTTTTTCAATAAAAAATCCGTAAGAATCAAATTTACCAACAATTGATTTAAAATTCTTTTTGAAATAGTCCTTTTCTTGATTGACTGCTTTAACTCCATACGGAGGATTACCGATAACCACATCAAATCCTACAAAGTCGCCGTCGTTATTGAGTACTTCGGGGAATTCGAAACGCCACTCAAAGGCATTTTCATAAATTTTGTTGCTTCGGATTTCTTCCAACTCGGTTTCCAGCTTATTGATGTCGGCGGCTAACTTGGCGCTCTTTTTATTGAATACTTTTTGTTGGGTCTTCGTAAGCTCAAACAAT
>JAFGAK010000112.1 GCA_016933745.1 Bacteroidales bacterium | reverse complement strand
TTTTCGATTCCTAATTCTGTAGCAATTAAACTTAATTGACTAGAAATGTTTTTGTCAAAGGGATCTGCCATAGCCACATGTTTCACTTCTCCATTTGTAAAATCTTCGAAGAACGTGTTTTTTCGAAAACGAGTATAATCAATGAACTGGTCGGGAAATATTAAATGACCTGGTTTGATTTCTTCGCGAAGACTTCCGACGGCAGTAGTTGCAATTATTTGGCTGCAACCCAAACTTTTTAAAGCCCAAATATTTGCACGGTTATTGACATGAGTTGGAGAAATTTCGTGCTTTAGTCCGTGCCTCGAGATAAAATACACTTCAACACCATTTAAAACAGATTTAAAAATGGGAGAGGAAGGTTTGCCATAAGGTGTTTCTACTTCTAGTTTATCTGCATTTTTCTGAAGTTCGAGTTTTTCTAAACCGGAACCTCCAATAAGAGCTAATTTTTGAACAGTCATGTTTAAATTGTTTCGTATTCAAAAGTATTTAAATTTTTGGAAACCGATTTGCAAAATATATTTTAAAACTTTCGGCGGAATTCTGCTATTTTTGTAAAAAATCAATCGATGCAAGAGATTAAAAGCGTGTTTTTATTTGGTTCCGGACGAGTTGCCACTCAAATGGCTGTTGCACTCAAACAGGCCGGAATAGAATTAAAAGGCGTGTATAGCAAATCCTATACGAATGCGTTAGTCCTTGCAGAGAAAGTAGATTGTATTGCCATTCAAGCTATTGAAGAGATTCCTTCTGATGCAGATGCTTACTTGTTTGCTGTTTTGGATACTACTTTAGGAGCATTACTTAACAATTTCAATACTTTTGAAGGAATTCTACTTCATACTTCAGGCAGTTTGGGACTGAATGTTTTTTCGAAAAGACAAAAGAATGTGGGCGTTTTTTACCCATTACAAACTTTTACGAAAGAAAAGCCGTTGGATTTTAAATCCATTCCTTTGTTAATCGAAAGTGATAATGACTTGGTTTTAAGGCAGATTCATGCTTTGGCCGAGAAAATTAGTAATTCGGTAAAAGTGGCCAATTCTGTCCAACGTAAACAGATTCATCTGGCAGCTGTTTTTGCAAATAATTTTAGTAATCATATGATCCATCTATCTCAAAAACTTATGGATGACCATGGATTAGATTTCAATTTGCTAAAGCCATTGATCAAAGAAACTTTTCAGAAATTAGAAACAATTGATCCGGCACAATCACAAACCGGACCGGCTATACGAGGAGATGAAACAATTCTTGCCGAACATCTTAATTTACTTAATGATAAACCGGAAATTCAGCAAATCTATCAACTTTTAAGCGATTCAATAAAAAAGAACAAACTATGAACTATAAAGAAAAACTAAAACATATTACCACTTTCGTTTTCGATTATGATGGCGTTTTAACCGATGGAACAGTTTATCCTTCTTCTGATGGTGAAATGATGCGTTCTGCCAATGTGAAAGACGGATATGCTTTGCAACTTGCCGTGAAAAAAGGATATCATGTTGCTATTATTTCCGGTGGAAAGTCTGATTCGATGACCAAACGCTTGGAGGCTTTAAATATCAAAGATGTGTATCTTGGAGTTCAAAACAAAATGGCGGTTTTTAAAAGTTACCTGAAGGAAAGAGGATTGACAGAGAAAGAAGTGTTGTATATGGGCGATGATATTCCGGATTATCAGATTATGTCGCAAGTTGGAGTTGCTACTTGCCCGGAAGATGCTGTTGAAGAGATCAAAAGTATTTCTGATTATATTTCTCATAAAGAAGGAGGTAAAGGTGCTGTTCGAGATATTATTCAGCAAGTGCTGAAAGTGCAAAATAATTGGATGGATCACGAAGCTTATCATTGGTAAATCTAGCAAGAAAATAATGCGTGCATTTTTTAAAATAATTCGTTGGGAAAACTTAGTAGTGATTATTCTTGCTCAGAGTTTTTTGCATTTTCTTTTGCTAAATAAACTTGTTCAAACGGTTGGATATCAATTGCAATTAAGCATCTTGCAATTGGGAATGCTTATTCTGTCATCGGTATTAATAGCTGCGGCTGGTAATGTTTACAATGATATTTTAGATCTGGAAGTGGATAAAATCAATAAACCAAAAAAATTGATCGTACCTACTAGGATCTCATTAGATAAAGCAAAATTAATTTACGGTAGCTTTTCAGCGATTGGCTTTTCCTTAGCGGTTATTTTGGCTTTTCAGCTCGATTTTTACCAATTAGCGGCTATTCAGTTTATCGTTATTTTGTTACTTAGGTTGTATTCACGACAGCTTAAAAGAAGTATATTAGTTGGCAATCTTCTCATTGCTTTTCTAACTGCCTTTAGCGTTTTCATCGTTTATTTATATAATCTGGTCGGAATTTTGAATGATCCGATTACCATGGCCGGCGTGCAAAAACAGTTGCCTTTCATTTTTAACTTGACTGCCGTTTATGTGGTCTTTGCTTTTATTTCAAACCTGATTCGAGAACTTATAAAAGATGCTGAAGATATTCAAGGCGACAAAATTTTTGGATTTCAAACATTTGCTGTGCATTATGGTGTGCAAAGAACTGCTGTTTTAGCGCGAATATTTAATGCTGTATTGGCCATCGGGCTTCTTGGCTTTACCTATTATAGTTTTTCGATGGACTGGTATTATTTAGGCGTTTATTTAGTGGTAGCCTTGCTAGTTCCGCTAATCTATTTTGAATTATCCGCTCAAAAAGCCAAATCGAAACAAGATTTTCACGCTCTTAGCGATTTGTCAAAAATTATAATGGTAGCAGGAATATTAAGTATGCAAGTATTTTCAATGCAATTTTAAAAATGGAAATTCTCAGCTGTTTATCGGAAAAAGATCTTGTTTTAGCATCTCAATCTCCAAGAAGAAAACAGTTGCTCGAAGAAATTTGTGTTCATTTTAGAACTGTATTTTATCACACCGAAGAGATTTTTCCGGAAAACTTAAATGCAATCGAAACTGCTGTGTTTTTGAGCGAGCAAAAAGCAAACGATTTTCCAAAAGCCCAAATGAAAAAAAATACGATTGTTATTACTGCAGATACAGTGGTAAGTATCGACAATCAATTACTAGGAAAACCGAAAGATCAGCAGGAAGCAAAACAGATGCTGCATTTATTATCGGGGAAATGTCATCAGGTTACAACCGCTTTTACACTCCTATCTCTTCAAAAGATAAGAAGCAGTTATGCGGTTACCAACGTGTACTTCAAGCATCTTTCTGAACAAGAAATAGATTATTATGTCAATTTGTATAAACCACTGGATAAAGCAGGAGCTTATGGTATTCAGGAATGGATTGGTAAAATTGGAGTCGAAAAAATTGAAGGGTCTTATTTCAATGTTATGGGACTTCCGATCCATTTACTTTATTCAGAATTGTGTACATTTGAGACCAAATAAAATAAGATCATGTCGCATTCAATGAAAAAGTTTTGGAAAGTAATTATTGGCTATTTTGGACAAGGTTTGTTGTATGTTGTTCCGATTAGTATTACGATTTACGTGATCTATTTGATCTTTGCTTACATCGAGAATCTTACCGCGCCTCTTGAAATGAAATATTTAGGATTTCAGATTCCGGGATTTGGCTTACTGATTCTTTTGCTTTTCATTACTACTGTCGGATTGCTTGGTTCAAGTTTTATTTTTAAACCGATCATTCATTATTTAGAATTATTGATAAATAGAGCTCCACTAATTAAAGATTTGTACTCAGCGGTTCAAGATCTAATGTCGGCTTTCGTTGGAGGAAAGAAAAAGTTTACCGAACCGGTTTTGGTGAAAATGGATGCAAGCGGCTTGCAACGGATTGGTTTTATTACTCAAAAAGAAGGTGTTCCGGAATTAGGCGTGAGTCCGGATCAAGTAGTGGTCTATCTCCCATATTCCTATGGAATTATGGGAACGGTAATCATTGTACCAAAAGAAAATATTATACCTGTAGAACTATCTAGCACAGAAGTGATGAAATTTATTGTTTCGGGTGGAGTTACTGCCGTGATAGAAAAAACAAAAATGGATGATAAAAAAACCGAAGATACTGATAACTAACGACGATGGAATTCATGCACAAGGCATAAGATTCTTAATTGATGTAATAAAAAAATTAGGCGATGTAGTGATAGTTGCACCCGATAGTCCGCAATCGGGGATGGGTCATGCAATAACAGTACACACGCCTCTTCGTCTCAAGTTGCTAAAAGAAGAACCCGGCTATAAAGAATATTCCTGCAATGGAACACCGGTTGATTGTGTAAAGTTAGGTGAGCAGGTTGTGCTTAAAGAAAAACCCGATTTGTTAGTTTCCGGAGTTAATCATGGCTCAAATGCTGCAATCAATATTGTATATTCCGG
>JAFGAK010000111.1 GCA_016933745.1 Bacteroidales bacterium | reverse complement strand
ATCAATCCGGGTTGGGCTCCTCAATCCATTGAGATCAAAGATGGTATTCCTACAGGTTTGCATGTAGTACAGTGTAACTCATTATTTGATAGTACCGGAAGATTCAATCCACAGTGTTCTATGGATGTGAAAGAATTCTGGCCTGGTGTTCAAATTATTCAATCCATTGGTCAAGGAATGGATTTATCCTATATCTCTGAAGAATTTAAGGAGAATATTGCATTTAGTCCAAGGGGTAGAGTTGAAACAAACGAATACTTCCAGACCGGTGTTAAATGGTTCTTTATGGGTGGAGATATTATCGAAGGTCCAGACGTAATTCATGGAATTGCAAATGGTCATAAAGCCGCAATCGGTATCGATAATTTTATTCAAGGAATCGATTTTAAAGCAGCAAAATAAGCTAGTTTTTGGAAGGTGTTTCGGTAAATTACTGAAACACTTTACCGAAAATTAGAAATTACTTGCTAATAGAAAATAAATTAATACTTTTAACAAATTATGGCAAACATTTCAACCAAATATTTGGGACTTGATCTTAAAAGCCCGATCATCGTCGGAAGCTCACCCTTAACAGATTCAGTAGAAAAAGTTAAGAAATTGGCTGAGGCTGGTGCAGGTGCAGTCGTGTTAAAATCTCTTTTCGAAGAACAGATTTTAATGGATGTAGACGCTCAAAGAGTAAACAATATGTACAATTCTTTTGGCGATGCGGAGAACTATTTGACCTACTATACCAAGCAAAAAAGCATTGGCGATTATTTGGAATTAATCAAAGATTGCAAGCGCGAAACGTCTATTCCAATTATTGCAAGTATCAATTGCATGAGTCATGGCGAATGGGTGGAATTTGCGCTAAAAATGCAAAATGCCGGTGCTGATGCTCTTGAATTGAATGTATTTGTATTGCCTGCAGATGCCGAATATACAGGATTTGATTATGAAAAATCCTATTTCGATATCATTAGTCAAATCAACGATATCATTTCCATTCCGGTAGCAGTAAAAATGAGTCATTATTTCTCTGGAATGGCTAATTTTTTCACGCGCTTAAGTCAAACAGATATCAAAGGTCTCGTGCTTTTTAACCGCTTTTATTCTCCTGATGTCGATATTGAAAAAGAAAAGGTTATCAATCTTTCTTTCAATAGTTTAGCTGTTGACAACAGCATGGTTCTTCGTTGGGTAGGCATTTTAGCTCCAAAAGTAGCCTGCGATTTGGTTTCTTCTACCGGTATTGTGGATGGTAATTCGGTGATTAAAAACATGCTTGTTGGAGCAAAAGCCGTTCAAGTAGTTTCTTCCATTATTAAAAATGGTCCAAATGTGATCGCCGAAATGAACCAGAGTTTAGAAACTTGGATGGATTCAAAAAATTATAAAACCACGAAAGAATTTATTGGGAAATTGAGTCAAAAAAATATCCGTAAACCAATCCTGTTCGAAAGAACCCAGTTTATGAAATATTTCTCAGACGCTGATTTTGTTAATCTTTAAAAAAAGGAGATCATATGTTAGTTTCAAAAATAGTTGAAAATAAAGGGAAAATGGTAGTTACTGTTACAGATAAATCTTCTGTATACGAAACCGTTAAACGTTTAGACGAAACAAACGCCGGAGCTGCGCTTGTTGTTAATCAACAAGAACAACTGGTTGGAATTATTTCGGAACGCGACATTTTATACAAGTGCTATAAAATGGGTAAAGCCTTGGATGGAACAAATTTGGTGAAAGACTTAATGACTTCGGCTGATGACTTGATTGTTGGTAAAATGGACGATGACGATTCTTATCTAATGAAAGCAATGCT
>JAFGAK010000110.1 GCA_016933745.1 Bacteroidales bacterium | reverse complement strand
TCTTCCGGTTCAGGAAAATCTACGCTTTTAAATATTCTTGGCATTCTTGATAATTACGATCAGGGCTCTTACTATTTAAACGGTCAGTTGATTAAAAATATGAGCGAAAAAAAAGCGGCTAAGCTTCGAAATGAACTGGTTGGTTTTGTTTTTCAATCTTTCAATTTAATTTCGTTTAAAAACGCTATGGAAAACGTTGCTCTTCCGCTTTATTATCAAGGAGTAAGTAGAAAAAAACGCAATAAAATCGCTTTGGAATACCTCGATAAAATGGGGTTGTTGGAATGGGCAGAGCACATGCCAAACGAAATGTCGGGAGGACAAAAACAGCGCGTTGCTATTGCTCGATCGTTGATATCAAAACCAAAAATCATTTTTGCTGATGAGCCCACCGGAGCACTCGATACGTCCACTTCGTACGAAGTAATGGAAATTTTAAGACAGATTAATCAGGATGGCATTACTGTAATTTTAGTCACACACGAGCATGACATTGCCGCGATGACACACAAAATAATCAGACTAAATGATGGCGTTATTGCCGAAGTCATTAAAAACGGCGAACTAAGAAGTTGGAAAAATCAATATACAAAAGAGCTTGAATCTGCTTAAAATAAAGTCCCATGTTTGATCTCGATACATGGCAAGAGATTTTTGCCACCATCAAAAAAAATAAAATGAGAACATTCCTCACTGGCTTTAGTGTGGCTTGGGGAATTTTTATGTTGATGATTTTATTGGGTTCAGGCAACGGCCTTAAGAACGGCGTTTCCGAGAATTTCATGCGCGACGCCATCAATGCCATGTGGTTTTGGAGTGGCGAAACCAGCATTCCTTATCAAGGATTGAAAGAAGGTCGTCAGATTCGATTGGATAATAACGATTATGACTTAATCAAAGAACTGAAAGATATTGAATACACATCAGGCAGGTATTACATTCGAGGAAACACCTTTGCATACGGGAGTGAATACGGAAATTATACCGCTATTACTTGTCATCCGGATCTAAAAGAAGTTGAATCGATTCAAATAGTTGAAGGCCGTTTTATTAACGACCTTGATATTCTCCAAACGCGCAAAACAGTTGTTTTAGGAAAAGATATTTACGATGCTCTTTTTAAAGATCAAAATGCCATAGGCGAATACGTTAAAATTAACAGTGTTCCGTTTAAAGTGGTTGGAATTTGCAAAGAAAGTGGCGGCACGAGGCATCGGAATGCATATATTCCCGTATCCACTGGTCAGAAAGTATTCAACGGATCCAACAGATTACACAATTTTGCGCTCACCATTCATGCCAATACCATCGAAGAAAGTAATGCAATTGAAGAGAAAATACGACAAATTTTAAGCAAGAGTCATAAATTCGATGCTTCGGATCGCTCCGCTTTAGGTTCCTACAACAAGTTAGAAGATGTATTGGAAACCATGAAAATATTCCAAGCAATCAATATATTTATTTGGATTATTGGTATCGGAACACTTATTGCCGGAGTTGTTGGTGTTAGCAATATCATGCTAATTGTCGTAAAAGAGCGTACCAAAGAAATTGGTATTCGCAAAGCGATTGGTGCAAGTCCAGCTTCCGTCATAGGATTGGTCTTGCTCGAATCGATCTTAATAACCACCATTGCCGGATACATTGGATTGGTCCTTGGTGCTGGTTTGATGGAAGGAATAAACTTTATCGTAGAACAACAATTTGCTGCTTCCGCGGCTACCAATGGAGGAAACGGAGAAACGTTGTTCCGAAACCCAACCGTAGATTTAAATGTAGCAATGGCTGCAACCACTTTGTTAATTGTTGCAGGAGCAGTTGCAGGATATATTCCGGCTAAAAGAGCGGCACGTATTAAACCCATCGAAGCTTTACGCGACGAATAAATAAAAACACTTAACCCAAAATATCCATAAACAAATTGAAAAATGTTTGATTTAGACCTTTGGAAAGAAATAATTAGCGCCTTAAAGAAAAACCGCATGCGCAGTTTAATGACCGCCTTTGGTGTTTTTTGGGGAATCTTTATGCTAATTGTGATGTCGGGAGCTGGTCGAGCATTAGAAAATGGAGTTATGAGCGGAATTAAAGCTTTTGCATCGAATTCAGCCTTTTTCTGGACCGAACCCACCAGTGTTCCTTATGAAGGTTTTCAGCGCGGAAGAAATTGGGAATACAAGAATACCGATATCCAATACATTCGTGCAAATCTCAGCGATGTGGAATATCTTTCTCCCCGATTGTTTGGTCCCAGCTCTCGAAGTGGCGATAATACGGTTCGCGGCAAAAAAGTAGGAGCATTCAATATTTATGGCGATTACCCGGACTTTTTTAAGATTGATCCTTGGACACCTATAAAAGGAAGGCTCATTAATACGATCGACATTTTGCAAAACCGAAAAGTTTGCATCATTGGTGAACGCGTAGTTGAAGTGATGTTTGAGGAAGACGAAGAACCTGTTGGTCAGTATTTAAAATTAAATGGCGTTTATTTTCAAGTTGTCGGCGTAGTTCATCCGGAAACACGCGTAAATATAGGAGGTGGAAGAAAAGAAGAAACCATCATTATGCCATTTACGACCATGCAAAAAACCTATAATATGGGTGATGATGTGCATTTTTTCTCGGTAACGTCTGATCCCGGAATTCCGGTAAGCAGGGTTGAATCCAGACTAAAAGAGCTTTTGAAAGAGCGTCATCATATCTCGCCAGACGATCGGCAAGCCATTGGTTCTTTTAATATCGAATTGGAATGGGTAAAATACATGGGACTTTTCAACGGCATTCAAATATTAACTTGGATTGTAGGTATTGGTACTTTATTAGCCGGAATAATTGGTGTGAGTAATATCATGTTGGTGATTATCAAAGAGCGCACACACGAAATTGGTATTCAGCGAGCTATTGGTGCAACACCACGCAAGGTAATTACACATATTGTTGCAGAAAGTGTTTTCCTAACTGTTTTAGCTGGTTATATTGGTTTGGCTTTAGGTGTAGGACTTTTAGAATTACTAAATATGGCGCTGATGTCGAATCCAAATCCAGATGAAATCTTTTTCAGAAACCCTGAAATTAGTTTTCAAATGGCGATTGCCGCTCTTTCTGTTTTGGTGGTTGCAGGAGTTATTGCAGGATTAATTCCAGCAAAAAGAGCAGTAAGTATTAAACCTATCGATGCGATTCGCGATGAATAAAAACACAAAAGAAATTGATCAAAAAATAAAAATACAAAACAAATGAAAAAGATAGCACGAATTATTTTGATAATGATCCTTATCGGAGCTTTTGCAGGAACTTTGTTTTTCTTATACAATAAATCCAAAGCAAAACCCGACGTATTTGAAACCAAAAACCCGTTTATTAGCACGGTCATTTTAAAAACCGTCGCCACAGGTTCAGTTGTTCCACGTTTCGAAATTGAAATTAAACCTCAAGTTTCGGGGATCATCGACGAATTATTTATCGAAGCTGGCGATCGCATCACCAAAGGGCAAGTGCTTGCACGTATTAAAATCATTCCAGATATGGTTACGCTAAACACGGCCGAAACACGCGTAAATCGGGCTAAGATTAATTTTGATGATGCCAAAAACGATCACGATCGTCAATTGCAACTTTTCGATAAAAAAGTCATCTCTTATGTTGAATACAAAAATGCTAAAGTAACTTACGAATCCGCAAAAGAAGAACTTACTGCCGCAGAAAACAATCTTGAACTAATTAAAAATGGAGTAACAAAAAAAGCCGAAAGCGCCACCAATACACTCGTTCGTTCCACCATCGATGGAATGGTTTTAGATGTTCCGGTTGAGGTAGGAAATTCTGTTATTCAAGCCAATACCTTCAACAACGGAACCACTATAGCTTCTGTTGCTGACATGAAAGATCTTATTTTTGAAGGAAAAGTGGACGAAACTGAAGTGGGAAAAATTAAAGAAGGAATGCCCATTGAACTGGAAATTGGCGCCATCGAAAAAGAAAAATTTGTTGCTAACTTAGAATATATTTCACCCAAAGGGATAGAAGAAAATGGCGCTATTCAATTCGAAATTAAAGCCAATGTAAAACTT
>JAFGAK010000109.1 GCA_016933745.1 Bacteroidales bacterium | reverse complement strand
TTTTGCTGTTTCAATTTGGCAAGGTTAAGACTACTTAGCACGGATAAATACTGCTGTTCGAAAACATTAATTTCGCGTTCAATCCGTGATAATTTTGCACCTAAAGGAGCAAATTGTTCATAGGTCCTTTGAAATTCTGTCCGACGTTGATGTAAAGCAGCAATTTTAGCTTTCGATTCTTCATAGGTGAGCATATTGCCAAGCCACTGAACTAACATGTCGTTGGTATTAACTCCTTGTGCAGAAAATTGAAGTGAAAATAAATTTTCGATATTCGTTTTTATTTTCGCTCTTAGGTTTTCTTGTTCTTGCTTTAAATCTGCTATGGCTTGAATTGTTTTCGGATCAGAAGAATTGTTTAATTCGTTTACCGCTATTTTGTAAGTGATATCAGAAAGTTGATTACGGAATTCGAGCATATCGGAATTCAATCGTGCAACTCCTTTTTGATTTTCCAATTGTTTATTGAGACTTTTCAACACGGAATCTGCTGCATTCAAAACCATCAATTCATCAAAATATCGGGTTTCAAGCAATTGCTTTTGTTCAGAAATATGTCTGGTTTGTTCGTAGTAATTTATGATGTTATTATCCTGATTAAATTTTAAAAGCCTGTTTTCTGCTGCTTGTAGATTCATGCTCGACTCAGCAACGCGGGCTTCGAAATAAGCGACTACATTATCGCTTTGATTTTCTTTTAAGTTTTTGTAATTCCTTTTAAAGGCTTCGATACTGAAATTAAGTGTTTGTTTACAAATGCCTGGATCGGTTGTTTTAAACGTAAGTGTAATTAAATCACTTCCTTGTACGCGGCGAGCAATAACGCCACCAGCAGCTTTCATACTATAGAATTTATGTCCAAAATTCAATAGTTTATAAATGTAATTCGTGTCGTTATCTGCGTAATATTTTTTAAATCGATCCAAAGTTAACGCAAAGCTAACACTATCAATTTCTGCTCTTAAGTAGTAACTCGTATCGTTAATATACAAAGGAATGGTATCGAATTTCCCACTATTATATCTGAAAATTATCTTTTTCTCCTGACTATAAACAAGTTCCTGTCCTGGTGTAAGATCTGTGCTTGTTAGCGTGTTTTGACTCATTAACTCACTTGCAGATACATTTAATTTAGACGATATGGAATATAAAGATTCTCCGTTTTGAACTTGATAGGTTTTATTGATTGTGTATATGCGCTTATCTTTGAGTCCAACAGTATCGTTTAGAATTTGTGGAATTTTTAATTGATCAGCCTGGCTATTTCCGGATGGTTTAATGACCATGTCTTTGATATACTGCGGACATAGTTTTTGTAAGTCATTGTAGGATTGACGAGAAATGTATTGCGGATCCCAAGTTTTGAGACTGAGTCCTTGAATAAACAAACTCAACGCAACTTCCTGTTGGGTTTCTCTAGATTTAAAAAGATTAATAATGTTATCGAATTCCATTTTCGATCCAAAGAAATCTAATCGAGCATTGGCTTGTGATTCTAGTGATAAACCGGAACCTAAACCCGTATATATAGTAGCAGAAGATGAGTAGCTTTTTACTTCGTTGCGTGTTCCGTAACTAACGAGTCCTGCTAAGATTACAGGCACCAAAACCAGAATCAAAATGTTTTTACGGATTAGCTTAAGAAATTGAATGATGTCCATTATTCCCAATTGTTAAGTTCGTTAAACTTGATGCCGGTTAATTCTTGAAGCATAACATACGCATTTATAAATCCTGTTTTGCTATCTACAAAACGATATCGCGCTCTTGCTAAATTGTCTCTCACTCGTGATAGATCAACCAACGAAATTTTCCCGTTTTGAAATTCCTTGTCGGCCATTTCTGCTGTAAGTTCAGAAAATTCGATGTTGTCAATATCAAGCTTTAACATGTTTTGTTGGATAATCAATTTGTTGTAGAGATTGATTACTTCTGCGCGAATGGATTGTCGATCTTCCAGCATTTTTTCAATATTTCGTTCCACGCGCATTTTATTCAATTTAATTTGATTCCCTCTGTCCAAAACATCTAAAATAGGCAATCGTAAAGCCACCCCAAATGAATATCTTCCCTGATCGGTGGTTCCTAATGTTCCTACTTCGTTTCCGTATTCATCTTGAACATATACCAAACTTGTCCAACTGCCTTCTTTAATCTCACCCGTGAAATAAATTGCTTTAGACCAATCTCTCTTTGCCGATTTTAATTCGTATTCCGTAATTTTAATCTCTTTGTCCCAATATTTCAAACGGTGCGAATTAATTAATGCAGAATCTATTAAGACATCTAATGCCGGAATTTTTTTTGTAATATCGTCCGTAAGTGGATTAAAGACCGATTCGTTCGAAACGGCTACTTCTTGCGCGATAATTTGCATTGGAAAAAGGCAAAATATGGCAATAATAGCAGCAAATAGTTGTAAGTTAGAAAATTTTGATATTCGTTTATAGATAGACATAGAAAGCCATTGTTTGTACAAATTTAAAAAAATTACAATCCAATTAAACGCTTCCTCTTTGAACGAATATTTTTAGCGTACGGAAGATCAATTTTATATCGCCCCAAAATGAGTTTTTGGCGGCATACGTATTGTCGTATTCAAAGCGTTCTTCTTCCGACATATCGCCATCTTTTCCTCGCAATTCAACTTGCCAAAGTCCGGTTAATCCTGCAGCAGCTTTAAACCTGCGCGACCATCTAGATTTTGTAATCGCGGTAGCTTCTCCAACTGGTAAAGGTCGGTTTCCAACAATCGACATGTCTCCTTTAAGAATATTGATTAGTTGAGGTAATTCGTCGATGCTGGTGTTCCGAATGAATTTACCCACTTTTGTGATTCGTGGATCATTTTCCACTTTCAAAAAAGCAGCTTTGGCATTTTTCTTTTTAATGTAAAAATACTCGCAAATTTCGCTGTTATCGTCTTGTTTAAGCAAAGGAGAACAGTATAATCCTTCTGGTAAGCTTTTGCATCGAGGACATTCATCGCCTAAATCATCCCCTTGATACTGATTCAAGTGTTCTACTTCCTTGAGTCGTTTGTCCGCATCAGGGTACATAGAGCGGAACTTGTAGAAATCAAATTCTCGGAAATTGGCTCCAACGCGTTTCGAAGAATAAAATACTTTTCCTTTCGACTCAAGGCGAATAGCAATCATTGTTCCGATAAGTACTGGAGAAAGGGCTATTAAAGCACCTCCCGACATCACAACATCAAATGTTCGCTTGATAAAAGGTGTTTTATACGGATGGTTTTCTAAATCTTCAATCGTCTTTTTATTGTCAGAAATTGCATATTCCGCTTTGTATTTTATTAAAAATTCTACGCGTGTTTTTAATTTATCCAGATCGATTGGAGAAGAGAAATAATCATCTACTTTATTTTCTCTGGCCAAAGCACGCGATGCAAATTCAAAGCGTTGGGCAATCACTATAAATGGAATTTTATTCAAGAGATTGTGAAAACGCATGTGGTTAAATAGCGAATAGGCGTTCATTCCTTTAATTCCTAAGGAACAAAGAATGGCATCTAATTGATCAAATTCATCTATATTGGTATTTACCCATTGAATGGCAGCAAGTCCATTGTCTTTTACAATCAGTTGAACTGTTTTGTCTTCGGAAAGCAAATTGATGGTGTCTGAATTCTTTCCAATATATAATACTTTTTTAATGTTCGATTCATTCATGATTTACTGTTTTTGCGATTATTAATATCCTTTACGCATGGTATATAAATCAAGCGACTTCAACCTTCTTTTTACTCTTGCAAGTAATTCTTTTGGATTAAAAGGTTTGATGATGTAGTCATCAGCCCCGGTTTCAAAACATTTAATCCGGTCGTCGCTACTTTCTTTGCCCGAAAGCATTAAAAGTGGAATGTCGTCAAAAAAGCCACTTGATCTGACTTGTTTGATAAATTCAAATCCGTTCATAATGGGCATCTCAATATCGCAAATAATCAAATCTGGGATGGTCCCTGTTTGCATAGATGCCAAAGCCAATTCTCCATTTTGGAAAGTCTCAATTTCGAAGTCTTTTTTAAAGGTATTTTCAATAATGAAACGAATGCTTTGTTCATCATCGACGGCAAAAATAGTTTTTTTCATAATTCTCTCCTTTGTTAATCGTTCTCAGCTATTTACAGGTTAGTGCTGACAAGAAACAAATATAGAGGAATTTATTCTGACAAACAAGTAAATCTTTATCGAAAAAAAAGAGTGCGAAAAGAATTATAAGTGTTCTTTTAATTGGTTTTGATGCAATTGTAATTCATCGCGTAAGCGTGCTGCTTGTATAAAATCAAGTTCTTTAACGGCAGATTCCATGTCTTTTCTGATTTTCCGAATGGCTTTTTCAAGCTGTGCTTTGCTAAGATAAGCGAGTGCAGGATCGGCCGCAAAGGAAGTCGATTCCGGTTCTACATAATAGGTTTTCTCAATGGAGTTTTCCAGTGCATTGGAAAGGGGTTTGTTAATAGCCGTTGGTGTAATATGATGCAAACTGTTATAGTTTAGCTGAATTTCTCTCTTTCGTTGTGTTTCCGCTATGGTTTTGGCCATCGAATCGGTTATTTTATCCGCATACATAATAACTAGTGAGTTGAGATTTCTAGCTGCCCTCCCTGCGGTTTGTGTTAAAGATCGCTCCGAACGCAAAAAACCTTCTTTATCGGCATCTAAAATAGCAACCAAGGATACTTCTGGTAAATCGAGACCTTCTCGTAAAAGATTCACACCGACCAAAACATCTATTTTTCCTTCGCGCAAACTTTGCATGATTTCTACACGTTCTAAAGTGTCCACATCGGAATGAATATACGATGTGTTTATTTTTAGACTGATCAAGTATTTGCTCAATTCTTCTGCCATTCTTTTGGTTAAAGTAGTCACCAAAATGCGTTCATTAATTTTAATTCTCTCGATTATTTCATCGAGCAAATCATCAATTTGATTTTGGCTGGGACGAACTTGAATAGGCGGATCAAGCAATCCTGTTGGGCGAATAAGTTGTTCAACCACTACGCCCTCGCTTTTTTGGAGCTCATAATCTGCCGGAGTTGCACTTACATAAATAGTCTGATCGCACATGGCTTCAAACTCTTCAAATTTTAAAGGTCGATTGTCTAAGGCAGAAGGTAAGCGGAAACCATATTCAACAAGTGTTTGCTTCCGTGATCGATCTCCTCCATACATAGCTCTGATTTGTGGAATGGTTACATGAGACTCGTCGATGACAGTCAGATAATCTTGCGGAAAATAATCCAAAAGACAAAAGGGTCGGCTTCCGGGTTTTCTTCCATCAAAATAGCGCGAATAGTTTTCAATTCCTGAACAATATCCAAGCTCTTTGAGCATTTCCATATCATAGCTAACACGATCTTCTAATCGCTTGGCGCTTAATGGATCTTGCGATTCTTTCAGAAAATCAACTTGTTTAAATAAATCGTTCTGTATCTCAACAATTGCAGATTTCATTTTGTCTTTGGTGGTGACAAAGATATTGGCCGGATAAATAGTCAACTGCTCCATTTGCACAATCGTTTTTCCGTTTTCAGGATCAATCTGTGCCATACTCTCAATTTCGTTTCCCCAAAAGCTAATCCGAAAAGCCGTATCGGCATATGCAGGATAAACATCTAAGGTATCTCCTTTTACCCGAAAAGTGCCTCTAGAAAATTGGACTTCTGTTCGGGAATATAGACTGTCAACCAATTGTAAAAGAAGTTTTTTTCGTTCGATTTGTTCTCCTTTGTGCAAGATGATGACGCTATTGGTAAAATCTTCCGGATTTCCAATTCCGTATATGCAGGAAACAGACGAAACTACAATCACATCGCGGCGACCGGAAAGCAAAGCTGAAGTTGTGCTCAGTCTTAGTTTTTCAATCTCGTCGTTGATACTCAAATCTTTTTCGATGTACGTGTTTGAACTTGGCAAATAGGCTTCGGGCTGGTAATAATCGTAGTACGAAACAAAATATTCCACTGCATTATCTGGAAAAAATTGCTTGAACTCGCTGTAAAGCTGTGCCGCTAGCGTTTTGTTATGTGAAAGAACTAAAATAGGTCGATTGATTTGTTGGATAACATTTGCAACCGTAAATGTTTTTCCCGATCCGGTGACTCCCAACAGAACTTGAGAAGAATCGCCACGTTCAACTCCTTCAACAAGCTGTTTTATGGCTTGTGGCTGATCGCCGGTAGGCTGAAAGTTCGACGTTAATTTAAAGTTCACCTGGGTTGCTTTTGGTTTGAAAATGAGTTGGCCTAAAATCCATACTGCTGATTACCGGATAATGATCTGATTTTTCAATATTTCCAATTACGAAGTTGCGAATTTGAAAAGTAGTATCGGTAAGGATATAATCAATTCGCATGGCTGGTAATTTCCCATTGTATGTATTTCCATATCCTTTCCCTTTTTCAACGAAAGAATCTTTCAGGTTTTTGGCTAGTTTGTGATAGGCATAGCCTGCCGGTGTATCGTTAAAATCGCCACAAATCACTACTGGAAAAGGACTGTTTTGTATTTGGTCATGAATTTGGTTGACTTGAAAATTTCGAATTTGTGAATAACGCGCAATTTTTTTTGAAAGTAATACAAGTTGGTTACTCGTTTTTTCGTTGAAAGTAATTTCTACCGGATTAAAAATTTCATATTCATTTTGCGCAAAATGATTGGATTCTAAATGCAAATTAAAGAGGCGGATGGTATCGCTTCCTATAACGATGTCATTTATCAATGCATAGCATTTTTGCTGGTAATGCAATACGGAATGATTGATAATGGGATAACGTGAATAAGTCACCATTAAATCAACAAATTTAAATGTACTGCTCGATACATAATTGGCATCTGAATGATAAGGCATTTTTAAGCTGCTTTTAAAATCAGCAACTGTATTAATTCCTTTTGTTGGATAGGTTTGGAATTCTTGTAAGCAAATGAGATCCGCATTTTGTTTAGTTAGAAATTCTTGAATCTCGTGGCGGATTTTGGAATCTGCGTATTTTAAATTATTGTTTGATAAATTTTTTACATTATAAGTCATCACTTTCAAGGATCCGTCATTAATTGATTCTGCTTTTTTAAACTTGAAATGCCGATTGAATGTATTGATTCCAATGAGTATTGCAAGGATTGAATACAACAAATTTTTATTTAGCAATAGAAGCCACACCACAATAAATAGGATGTTTATCAAAAGCAGGATTGGGTAGGCTAATCCTAAGAACACAAATGGCCAAAAGATGGTTGGCGGTACAAAATGAGAAATATAGGAAAGCAAAAGGAGCAAAACAAAGAAATGATTGATCCATAAAAGGACCCGTAATCGGAATTTTTGTTTTGTTTTAGGCATGAAACAAAATTAATCAAATTGTCGGAAAAAGAAGGCGAATCCCCATAAATAAAGAGATGATGTCTGCCTCATCATCTCCTAACATTAATTATCAAATAAAAATGAACTATGAGAAAGTTCTAAAATGGTTTAATTTTTTTAATTGTTTGAAAGCCGTTGTTTTATTCTGAAACAAAGATAGGCTCAGAGGGAATGATATACGAAAGAAAACGGAACTTATTTTTAATAAAGAAGAAAGAAATCGTCCACAGGTTGGAATGTGTGTCTGCTTTAAACAAGCAAAATTCGATATATAAAAAAGAAGATGATGTCTGACTCATCATCTTCCGGGTTCTTATCTAATAAAAATGAACTATGAGAAAGTTCTAAATTGGTTATTTTTTTAATTGTCGAAAGCCTGTTCGTGATTTTCTTCAACAAAGATAGTGTTGATCTACAGCCGTTTCCAATACAAAAAATTCTAAAAAACCATAAAATTTCTTAGAATATGTCCAAATGATGGAAAGCGTTTGTTAGATATTCAACACTTATTTTTTACTCGCGTCAAATAAGCGGGTTTTTTCTTGACTGGAAAGACTGGAATAGCCAGATTTCTTGATCTTTTCCAAAATCAAATCAATCTCAGCTTGCTCTTCGGCTTTTTTTCTTAAAAAGTCTTCATCACTTGTTGCTCTTGGCTTTGAGTAAACATTTTTAAAAGCGTGTTTTGGTTTTTTAAACCAAGATAGTATTCGGTTGAAAAATTGTTTCATAGGTATATTTTCAAAGCTTCTTCCGGTGTTTTTTCCTTTTTTTAACTGTTGAATGAAAAGAAATCCGTAAAGAGCCCCGCCAAGATGTGCAATGTGTCCGCCTGCATTTCCATTTCGAATATTTAAAACGTCTAAGGCAATGATTACTATGGCGATATATTTTAAAGGAACTTGACCAAAAAAGAAAACTTGCATTGGCAATTGAGGCGCTCTTGCTGCACTGGCAATAAAAATGGCTAATACGGATGCGGATGAACCAAAAGCAATAGCATTGGCTAAACTCGTACTAAATACCGGAAATAGATTGAAAGCTAAAATGTATAAAAATGCGCCGCTAATCCCGCCTAGAAAATAGGTGCTTAATAGCATTTTCTGACTGAGGTAGTTTGTAAATATCTGACCTCCAATATATAAAACTAAAATATTGAAAAGCAGATGAAGTAATCCTTCTTGCACAAACATGTAAGTGATGAGTGTCCAGGGTTTGGTAATTAGCATTTTTAGATCGGCAGGAAGTGATAACCAATAGGTTAAGCGCGTAACACCTCTTTCTGCAATAAAACTTTGATCCAAATTAAAAAGAAAAAGCATCAATCCAACGACATTGATAATCAGAAAAACAGTAACATTAATAAAGATCAAGTTTGATAATACCGTTTTTTGGTTGAAAAAGCGCTTTAAAGCAAACCAACTCATTTTAGCCTGATTATTAAAAGAATTTGGGGCATTGTACATTAAAGCAGTCTTCCTTTCTTTTTCCAATAAGTGATGAGTAAAAATCCGAAAATCATTCCTCCTAAATGAGCAAAATGAGCCACGTTATCATTTGGATTATTGGATAAACCCGAATACAATTCAAAGGCGCCATACAACATGACAAACCATTTTGCTTTAACAGGAATGGCAAAATAGACGTAAATCAAAGAGTTCGGGAACATCATACCAAATGCTAAAAGAATTCCGAAAACTGCTCCACTAGCTCCAACTACCGTGTGAGAATTTAAAAAATCCATTCGGTATTGTTCCATAAAGTTAATGGTTTCCTGCAAGGCCAATGCCGGATTGGAAGTGACTACTCGATTATATTCTCCTACAAATGCATTAAAATTATTTTGAATATCGTAACTGCCTATTCTAAAATAATCCGAATTGGTAAACTGACTGAACGAAGCCAAACTGGGATTGTTCAAATACGCATCAATCGCATCTAATGTAGGTGCCAACTGAAAATGGATCCAAATGGTGTAGACAACCCCAGCTCCAAGGCCGGTAATGAGATAATAAATCAAGAATTTTTTACTTCCCCAAACATTTTCCAAGGTATTACCAAACATCCACAACGCAAACATATTAAACAAAATATGGGAGAAATTTTGAGTGCTGTGCATGAACATATACGTAATGTATTGATAGGGGCGGAAATCAGAGGCTCCGATATAATGTAATCCTAATAAATTATTTAAGTCGATTTTAAAAGCAGTTCCAAAGCTTAATGCGGCTAGAAAAAATAGTCCGTTGATAATCAAAAGATTCTTGACTACGGGTGGCAATATGCTAAATCTGTTGGGTCTGAATTGTTGAATCATTCAATAAATTTTTAAAAATGGGTTTTATGCAAATTACTTGCCAAATTGTTGAGCGAATCGACTAAAGAAATTTATGATCTAACTCCTCAAGTCCAATAATCCGAAGTATTGCTTGCCCACCGGGCGATTTGTCCGGAACCTGACAAGCAAACAATCGATCAATCAAAAGTGCCATTTCTTCTGACTTTAATCGTTGACCTGTCTTTATGGCAAGTTGTCGGGCCATACTTTTTGCAAAATAGATGTTGCGGTCTTGGTCAAATTCTTTAACCGATTTAAAATTCTCGATGATTTGTTCGAGTATGGTTTGTATTTGACTTTCAGAAACTTCTGTTGGTGTTCCGTTTGCAACAAAATTTTGCTGATTCAAAGGTTCTAAATTAAAACCGATATTTTTCAAATCGGGGAGCAATTGCTTGATAATTTCTCCATCCGTTACTGAAAAATGCAATTGAATTGGGAAAAGCAAATGTTGCGATGGATTTTTGCCTTTCTGAAATCGCTCAAAATATTCTTCAAATAAAATGCGTTCGTGCGCAAGTTGTTGGTTAATAACCATTAATCCCGATTTTACGGAAGTGATGATGTATTTCAACCCGCTTTGAACAATGTCCTTTTTGATTGCATCCTCGTCAAATGATGTCGTAAAATGAGTCGTTTCGGAGTGTTTTGGAAATAAATTTTCTGGCGTTTGATCCACATAAATCTTTTCCCAATGTTCCAGATTCGGATCTTTTTCTTTTTGGAACGCAGGGCTTTTCGATTCTCGTTCAAAAGGATTGTAATCGGGCGAAAGTTTTATTTGTGGTGGACGAATGGGCCGATCGGCAGGAAAATCAAAATGAAAGCTAGGTTCTGTTTCAAAATCCAAAGTTGGAGTAAGGTTGTGTTGTGCCAATGCTTTTTTTATCGAAGAACCTAAAAAAGCATATATCAGTCTTTTATCCAGAAAATTTACTTCAACTTTTGTTGGATGAATATTTACATCGATGGTTTTTGGATCAACATCAATAAAAATAAAATAACTGGGAATCGCATTTTCGGGAATAAGTTCCTGAAAAGTGTTAACCACAGCGTGATGAAAATACGAATGTTTGATAAAGCGATTATTTGCAAAAAAGAATTGCTCGCCTCTTGTTTTTTTGGCAAATTCCGGTTTGCCGATAAATCCACGAATGACCACATGTTCTGAGCTTTCTTCCAGTGGAACTAAACGCTCATTGTAATTCGAACCAAAAATGCCTGCTATGCGTTGTTTTAAGTTGGATGATTTGAGCTGAAACAGAATTTGTCCGTTGTTATAAAAGGTATAACTTACATCCGGACTTACCAAGGCAACTCGTTGAAATTCATCGATGATATGTCTGATTTCTGCCGTATTCGATTTTAGAAAATTACGTCGTGCAGGCACATTGAAAAACAAGTTTTTAACCAAAATACTAGTCCCTGTTTTATGCTGACAACTCGATTGAGAAATTACTTCCGATCCTTCAATTTCGATCAAAGTTCCCAATTCGTTTTCTGCTTGTCGCGATTTTAATTCTACCTGCGCAATGGCAGCAATAGAAGCTAGCGCTTCTCCACGAAAACCCATTGTATTTAGAGCAAAAAGATCTTCGGCAGAATTTATTTTTGAAGTAGCGTGTTTTTCAAAACAAAGTCGGGCATCAGTTGAGCTCATTCCTTTGCCGTTATCAACCACCTGAATCAATGTTTTTCCTGCTTCTTTAATAATCAAAACAATCTCGGTTGCTCCTGCATCCAAAGCATTTTCGAGCAATTCTTTAACAACCGAAGCGGGTCGTTGAATTACTTCTCCGGCTGCTATCTGATTGGCAACAGAATCGGGCAATAAATGAATAATATCTGCCATTTATTTTAAAATATAATAAAGAATAAGCGCGAGCACGGCGATATAAATATAGAGTGCATACTTTCTCGATTTACTTCTGAGTCGATCTTCTCTTCCCCATTTTTGTTTTATTTCTTCCCGAAAATCAACCCGATCAGGATTCTTAATCCGATCTTCGATTTCTTTTTTACGCTTTTCTTCGTGTTCTTTTTTCTCGTCGTAAAAACGGGTTTTTATCGAAAACTGTCTTGGCTTCTGGGCTTTATTAAAAGTAATTTTCATTCAGTATCTTTATTTTGAAAGCAATCTCTTCTCCTCAATCACTTTGCAAATTTATTGATTATTTCTGAGCTTGTTAACAGCCGTAAAATATTTGTGATTCATTGCGCTTTCAGGAATTTTGTATTTTTGCCCAATTCAAACTTCCTGCTCAATGAAACGACTTTTTTTTCTTTTTCTGATTTTTACAACACTTTTTCCTTTTAAAGCTTTTACTCAGAGCAATTATCCGCAAAATTACTTTCGATCGCCCATCGATTTCAGGGTCTTATTATCCGGCACATTTGGCGAATTGCGCTCGGAGCACTTTCATACTGGAATCGATATTAAAACAAGAGGTGTGATTGGTGCTAAAGTGTATGCAGTTGCAGATGGCTACGTGAGTCGGATTAAATTTTCGGCTTTTGGCTATGGAAAATCAATCTATCTTACACATCCAAATGGCTATGTTACGGTGTACGGACATTTAAATGCGCTAAATAAAGAATTGGCCGCCTATGTGAAAAGCCAACAATACAAACAGCAATCTTTCGAAATAGATTTGTACTTACAAAAAGACCAATTTGTAGTTAAAAAGGGAGATATTATTGCCTTTTCAGGGAACACAGGCGGATCGGGGGGCCCTCATCTGCACTTCGAAATACGCGATGAAAAAACGCAAGAGCCTTTGAATCCGCTACTCTTCGGAATCGAAGTGAAAGATTATATCCGCCCAACGCTGAAAGCACTTCGCCTTTATCCAATCGGCGGAAAAGCATTTAACCTGGAATTAGGCGGTTGGGGAGAAAATTATTATTTAAAACAAGGCGATTCAATTGCTGTTGCGAAATCGTTTTACTTGGGCTTGCAAGCCATTGATAAACAAAACGATTCGGAAAACAACAACGGGGTGTATCAAGTGGAATTGTTTTTGGATTCGACTAAAATTTATGAAAATAAACAAGAACGACTGAATTTTGATTTAGGACGATACATCAATACGTTTATCGATTACGACTATTACATAAATAAAAAACAACGATTTCAAAGAACGTATGTGAGTCCGAATAATCGTTTGGAAATCTATCGGGGTGTTGCCAATCGAGGAGTTATTAATTTGGAAGATACGAAAATACATGAGTTGATTTACCTTGTAAAAGATGCCAATGGAAATACTTCAAAACTGCGGTTTCATGTATATGCAAAAGAAACAACTCCAAAAGAAAATCGGGTAGTGAAACAAACAAATACAAAGTTTCTGAAGCCAACTATAGCAAACGATTTTAAATCGGGATTTGTGGAAATAGCTTTCCCTGCAAACAGCTTGTACGATACTTTATCATTTCAATTCGATTCTCTTTCATCGTTAAAAGCCACTTTTGGTAAGATGTATCAAATACATTATTCGAGTGTAGCACTGCAAAAGTCCATCCAATTAAAAATAAAATCCCCGGAAGTTCCGGCTTCTTTAAGAAAGAAAGTATTAATCGCTCAGTGGATCGATAAAGCATGGAAAACACAAACTACTACTTGGGAAAACGAAACGGCAAGCGCATCCATTCGTAATTTAGGAACTTATGGTTTAGTAGCCGATACGATGAAACCTGAAATCGTGTTATTACATGCCGAAAAAGTAAAAAATTTGGAAACAACAAGTCGAATCAGTTTTAAAGTAAAAGATAATTTAAGTGGAATAAAAAATTACAAGGGCTTTTTAAATAATAAATGGGTTCTTTTTGAATACGATGCAAAAAATGATTTACTATTTTATGAAATCGAAAAAGAGAAGCTCCAAAAAGAAAATCAATTGCGTTTAGAGATTACGGATGAGGTCGGTAATAAAAATGTTTGGGAACGTACTTTTCGTCAACCTGAACGCTTGCCTTAAAAAACGCGACACTTGCAAATTAGTTTATTTTTTTTCTTCATTTACTTGCAACAATACTTTTTATCCTTAACTTTGCCTAAGAAATGTTATCGTCCTGATAATATTTCTTTGGTTAATTATGGTTTGTGTTTGAGGTGCGAAGTGGTTTTCGCACCTTTTTTTGTTTTTAAAACGTTCTAAACCAATTAAAATAAACAACCCCAAAATTTTTTCTT
>JAFGAK010000108.1 GCA_016933745.1 Bacteroidales bacterium | reverse complement strand
TTTCTGGATAACTCGATTCTATTTAGCGTATTCAGTGGGGTTTCATCTGTTTTTTGCTTGTTTCCGAAAAGTTTCGGACGCTAGTGACATCGTCTAAAGCATCCCTTAATTCTTCGTTTGTTTTATTAAATTCTTTGCTTAACTTTGTCTCTATTTTTGCCCTTTTCTGTGGGTTTTCAATCCCCTTAAAATCGTCAATTTTATCACTAATGTACTTGGTTCTGCTTTTTACTTTCTGGTCTTGTAGTGCATCAACCTGTTTCTTTAGGTCATCGGCTGTTTTTGATGCTTTTTCTAATTCTGCTTGTTTAATCTTTAATTTGGCAAGGTGGCGTGCTTCGCCAATACTCAAATCCATAGCCAACTCTACCTCTATGTAAAGTTGCATGTTATCCGGAATCTTTTCAACGATACCTTCAAATGGTGTTCCGCTTAATTCTTCTGCTTTTTGAAAAGTTTGTTTTGCTTTTACCGATGCCGATAGCATGGAGAATTCTCCTTTGCTGTCAATTTTAAATGCTTGCACCTGTAAATCAAATTTTAACTTTGGAGTTAGTTCTAATACTGTAAATTTAGTGCTAGCCAGACTTGCTGTTGCCTTTTTTAATAAGGTGTTAGAAACTTTCCCAACCGATACTTCGATATCTTCTCCTTTTGATAAAGTGGTGTTTTGTAGTACAGCTCCAACTTTTAGTTTGCCCATTCCTCCTGCAAGTGGAATGGTATATTTGGCTATCTCTGCCTTTTTAGTGGTTGGAAGAATTTTGTTTAAAATTTCCCCTTCCTTTTCATCACTGAAATCATAACCTTTATCTTCCTCTTCAGAAGTGCCGTATGCGTGTATTTTACTCATCGCTTAGTTTCTGCTTAGGTTGGGATTTCGTTGGATTGGCGTGCGATGAAAGTTTTTGTTAACGCCTTCACGCTTGTAAATATCAATAATGTAAGGCTCAATAATTGCTTGTGTTAATATTCTACTTTCATTATCTAATGCCCTAAGGCATGACAGTTTCACAACATTAGCAATGTAAGCTCCTGTTAGTTCGTACTTTTGGGCAATGGCTTCTATCATATCATCGCTTTCGTACTCAAAACTTTCAGGTAGATGGATATTCCATAACTTTAAGCGGTCTTCTGCTTCGGGGCGGGGGAAGAATGTCCAAGATAAGACCCTTCGTTTAAAAGCATCGTCCATGTTTTCTTTTAGGTTACTGGCTAGAATTACCAATCCGCTAAAAGATTCTACTCGTTGCAATAAATAAGAGATTTCCTGATTGGCATAGCGGTCTTTGGCATCTTTAACCTCGCTACGTTTGCCAAAAAGTGAATCGGCTTCATCGAAAAACAGGATGCAATTCTTGCCATCGAAACGCTGAAAAACCCGTTCTAAGTTCTTTTCGGTTTCGCCAATATATTTTGAGACCAAACGAGAAAGGTCAATGCGATAAACATCTATACCAAGTTCGTTTCCGATAACAGAAGCGGTTAACGATTTACCCGTTCCCGGAGGTCCGTAAAATAATCCTATAAATCCTTGTTTGATAACTTTTGAAGCATGTTTGTCTGCTTCTATTGTTTGATGATGTTTGGCATAAAGAATCAAGTCTTCGAGCTGTTGTTTTGTCGATTCTTTTAAGATTATTTCATCAAAAGTCCGTTTAGTTACAAGCTGTTGAGCAGGGAAATCTGGCGTAATGCCTAATTGGGGTTTTCTGCCTTTTGCTATGTAGCTAAAGTATTTATCGTTAAGCCGTACAATGGCGTGTTTTAAGCTAGATGTCTTTTTTGATGGAATAAGCTCAATGATTTGTTCTTTTAGTAATCTACTGGAAAGTAAAGATTCGTAAACAAAAGCGTTGTCTGTTTTTTTATAACCGCATATGAAAAAAGAAACCGTTTTTAAGGTTGGCATAAATTCATGAAAATCCTCGCTGTAAACACCTCCAATTTCAGGGTGCTTTTGCATAGAACTTACTAAGGGAGTAAAATAACTCTCATAAAGTTTTGACGTTAGTGCTGTAGCCAATAGGGCATAATCAATTTCGTTGCCATTAACCTCTTGGAGAATTTGTCCAATTGGGTTATCGTTATCTAAAAATGTGTCGGGAATTTCAATGATGTTTTCGGGTTCTGTTTTTGTGTTCATCTCCATTAATCGGGTATCAATTACTGCTGAAACCCAAAGGTTTGAAATCTTAATATATTGTTCATTGTCTTGCGTTTCCTGAATTTCAACAGTCTCTGAAAACTCAATCTTTTCTTGGTCTTTTTCTTTTTGTGGCTCTTGTTTTTCCATATTCAAATATAAGGTTTAAATAATTGCACTTAGGTTTTTTTGCTATTGGGTACAACGTTTGGCGGTATGAAATCGTTGGGGATTGCGGGTTACTTTCTTGTCCAGATACACCGAACTTGATGCGTGGCAGAATGTTTGTATAACAACTTAAACCCCAATGTTTTATACCGCATGTTGAACTAAATCCGTGTGTCCTGTCGTTACTCAGGGATGCAATTTAAATAAAGTTCTTTGAATTGGAGTAACAAAACTGTAACCG
>JAFGAK010000107.1 GCA_016933745.1 Bacteroidales bacterium | reverse complement strand
TTTAGTGCTTCCTAATGAAAAAGTTGAAATAAAATTTTTACATGGAAGTAGCGATGAATTCTAACCTGATTTTTATTTGATTTAAATTACGAGTTTTCTTAAGATTTTAAAAATAGATAATATGAAAACAAATAACAAAATAGGATTCCTAGTTCTTGCCCTTCTCTTAATCTTTGCAAGTTCATGTCGTCAAATAGCTATTATTGAGAGCAGTACAGAAATAGTCAGCAGGGGTACCAATATAGCGCTTAATGATTCAGCATTAATTTATGGCTCAGTAATTTTTGCAGGAACTGAAAATATGCCTGAACCTGGCGCGAGCATATGGATAGAAGGAACCGATATTAAAACAACTAGCGACGTTTGGGGACATTATAGTCTTCAAATATTGCCAGGGACATATAAAATAAAATGTCTGGGGCTCTCTAGTGATGAAAGGTTTATCGCAACCTTAGATAATATTTCATTACTACCCAATGAAGAAATTGAAATACGATTTTATCTTGGAAGTATCAGTGAATAAGTATTTTCAGATATGTACTAAATGCTAGAAATTAATATTTATCCCAACTAAAAAGTTTAGTGGAGCCATAGGAAAATAGCCGTCCATCACTTTTTGTTGTTGATTGTAGATATAATTGTAAGCCCAACCATAGGTCTCGTATTTCTCGCTCAATAGATTGTTAACCAACAAAGTAAACTCTACTTTTTTCAAGAATTTAGGTTTCAATTCATATGCAAGAAGCAAATCGTTTACAAAATAAGAATCTATGCTGTTGTAATCGTTGCTTGTATTGTCGATAAATTGCTTTCCAACAAATTTGGAAATCAACGCAATTCGCACGTTTTTAAATGGGAGGTATTGAATATTCGACGAAGCAATTTGATTGGGCGATAAAAGAATGTCAGTCGTTCCTAAATCAAGGGCTTGTTGATTCCAATTGTCCCAATCATCGATATGCTGCACAAAGTCGATGATTTTGTTTTGACTGAGTGTTAGATTAGCGTTCCAACTTAACTTCTTGTTGATTTTTAATGTAGTCGAAAATTCAATTCCCAATCGGTAGCTATTCTCAACGTTTGTCATAATAGCATCGCCAACATTGTTAATTTTTCCGGTGGCAATTAATTGATCTTTGTAGTTCATGAAATAAACATTCGATGAAAAGGCAAATCGAATTCCTTGATAATTATAACCCAGTTCAAGATCGGTCAATCGTTCCGGTTTTGGCTGATAATTTTCGTCCGCATCACGGTAGTTTCCTCTACTTGGTTCGCGGTTTGCCACAGCAAACGAAAAATAGAGTTGATTTTTGGTGTTCAACTGATAAAATAATCCGGCTTTGGGATTAAAAAAATGAAACTGATTGCTTTGCGAAATATCGCGTAAATCATCGTGAGTTCCTTCAATGATATAATTTACAAAACGATATTGTAAATCAACATAGGCAGTCAGTTTTTCTGATAAACTATAGGTTGATTTTGTGAAAATATTTCCATCGGTTTTTAAGCCGTTATTAAAATACCAAGGAGTTCGAATTTGGTTATTCCCAGCGTATTCAAGCCAAATAATTTCGCCAAAATGATCTCCATCGTATTGCGTAATTGATCCTCCAAGAACGCTTTCTAGCTTGTTCTGACTATAATTTAAAGAGATTGTTGCGCCATAGTAACGATTATCGAGCCATTTTCTTTGAATCAAATCCGAACGATTAATCGTTTCGGTTTCAATAACTACATTTTCCAATTCATAATCGGCAAATTTCCGGTCCTTTTTAAATTGCTCATAAAAACCTTTTCCAAGTGTATAGAATAACGCCGTATTTAATTGGAGCGAATTATTAAAATAATGTGAATAATGCAATTGATAATAATCTTGTTGATAATCGTCTATTTCATTATCGTAAGTATAATAATTATAAGTTCTCGCATTGGAATTAAGCAGATTGTCAGTGGTTTCTGTATCCCACCAATTATCGGTTGCAAGATCAAGCATTCCTGCAACATCATTGTTTAAGCGTACTTTTGGTATGCCATTCCAAGCTTGATACGTTTGCTCTTTCCCGCTTAGTAAAGTGAATTTAACAATATCATTTTTACCGTAATATCCTCCGGAGAAGTACAACGATTTTAAATCGGAAAATGCTCTATCGATATAACCATCGGTAGTTATTTTGGATAACCTGCCATCAAAAGCCAATTTGTTTTTTAATAATCCGGTTCCAAAACTGACATCATTTTTAAACGTATTGAAAGAACCTACTCCCGAATGCAAACTTGCATAAGGATCTTGATTTAATTGTTTGGTTTGCAAATTAACACTAGCTCCAAAAGCAGCTGATCCGTTGGTTGAAGTTCCAACTCCGCGTTGTATCTGAATATTATCCAACGAAGTTGCTAAATCAGGTAAATCCACAAAATATACGCTATGCGATTCAGCATCATTCATTGGAATACCATTGATAGTCACATTAATTCGACTAATATCAGTGCCACGAATGCTAAAATTAGTGTACCCAATTCCTGCTCCGGCATCCGATGTAATCACAACGGATGGACTTGTATTCAGCAAAAAAGGCAGTGCTTTTCCTTGGTTGTTTTCTTCTAATTCTTTTTTTGATAAATCGGTAAATGTACTTGGTGTTTTTGTGCTTGCTCTTGTTGCCGAAACGATGACCTCTTCACTCAGAATCATTCGTTCTTTAAGCTGAATTTGAAGGGATTTGTTTTCATTTAAGTTGACGTTTATTTCGTAAGGCGCATAACCCAAATACTGGACTAACAGATTGTAATTTCCTTTTGGTAAGTTGTTTAAAGTAAAATCGCCTTGTTGGTCGCTTACGGTATGAAAGGAAGATCCGCTTAACTGAATACTCGCTCCCTCCAGAGCGGATTGTGATTTTGAATCAAGTACTTTTCCTTGAATTTGAAATTGTGCAAACAAGAGCATTGGAATGCTCATCATGCTCATTAAAATAAATTTTTTTATCATCTTTTGACTTTTTAAATTAAAAATCAATAGAGAGAAAACGATCAAATGAAGTCTTTTTTCCCTACGTCGGCATTACCCGTGTCAGGTTTAAAGAGTATGTTCTCAGCCCGTAATATTAAGGCACCCCTATTGTGAATTATCGTTGCAAATATACAAACAAAAAGATATAAGAAGGAGAAAAATTAGCCGAAAACTTCCACAGTAAATCCTAGCATTTTCACTTGTTCGGCAATTTGATCAAGTTGAATTGAATCAACTTTATAAATGCTTGCTTCCGGTGTTTCGCGCTCAATCGGATAAATCATTACACTTTTAGGTTTTACTTCCTTAAGAAGTTCCAACCAAGCCGCCACTTCAGAATCGGTAGTATTATCTATTCCTTTGTGTTGGCCATAGCCTTTCAAAAATAAAGTTTGAATAATCAAATTCCCTTCGAACTTTTTCAAGTAATCTACCACCTGTTGTAAAGTTAGCTTTCCGTTGGGTTGATTAATTGCTTGAAAAGTAGATTCCGTTCCGGCATCGAGTTTTAAAATATTTTTATCTACTTTTTGTAAAGCGCTAATAACTTGATTGTTATTTACCAACGAAGCATTGGATAAAACAGTTATCAATGCTTGAGGAAAATAAGTAGCCCGCAAAGCGATGGTATCATCTATAATTGCAGCAAATTCTGGATGAATAGTTGGCTCTCCGTTTCCGGCAAATGTTATAGAATCAATGACTTGCTGATCGCGATAGCGTTGTTTTAAAACGGTTTCTAAACGAGTTTTAATTTCTTCTCGTGTTGGTAGGTCGATTTTTTTGGTTGCTTTTTGAGACCAACCACATTCGCAATAAATGCAATCAAACGTACAAAACTTATAATCAGTTGGTAAAAGATTCACTCCAAGCGAAACACCTAAACGTCTGCTTTTTACAGGCCCAAATATGATATCGTCGAATAAAAATCCACCCATGATTATTTTTTTTGCAAAATAACAGAAAAAGATGAAGATTTTTGCTTTAAAATCATCGGTGTCCGCATTATTTTTAATTTTGAAGGTGTTATGAGTGTAAATAAGGAGCTAAAAGAATTATTGAGCAGTGACTTAGAAACATTTAATTCTGTTTTTAAATCCGCCATGCAATCCAATATCAAATTACTTGATTTTGTATTGCGCTACATCCATAAGCAAAAAGGAAAGCAAATGCGCCCAATGTTTGTTTTCTTATCCGCTCATTTAGTTGGCGAAGTTACTGAAGCAACGGCACGTGCAGCCAGTTTGATCGAGCTGCTTCATACGGCCACTTTGGTACACGATGATGTAGTGGATGATGCCGATAAAAGAAGAAACTTATTTTCGGTAAATGCTTTGTGGAAAAATAAAATAGCAGTTCTTGCCGGAGATTTTTTACTTTCAAAAGGCTTGTCATTAGCTATGGTACACAAAGATTATGAGGTTTTGGAAATCGTTTCGGAAGCAACACGCGAAATGGCCGAAGGCGAATTGTTGCAAATCGAGAAAGCGCGTCGTTTAGATATCAAAGAGGAAATTTACTACGAAATAATCCGAAAAAAAACAGCAACATTAATTGCTTCTTGTTGTGCTGTTGGTGCTCAATCTGTGCATGCAGATCTAGAAACCGTGGAAAAACTTAGGCAATTTGGCGAATACGTTGGCATTGCTTTTCAGATTAAAGACGATATTTTTGATTTTGAAAAAACCAATGCCATTGGTAAACCGCAAGGAATTGATATCAAAGAACAAAAAATGACTTTGCCATTGATTTATATGCTCAATATAAGTTCGTCATCTGAAAGAAAAAAGGCAATACGAACCGTAAAAAAACACCACGATAATCCCGAAAAAGTGTCTGATTTGGTCGATCAAGTGAATTCCAGTGGAGGAATACAATACGCTGAAAAACAGATGTATAAATACAGAGACAAGGCTTTGGCTGTGTTAGGTGACTTCCCCTCAAGTAAATATAAAGTTGCTTTGGAGAGTTTGGTAAATTATACCTGCGAACGGAAAAAATAAAATCGGGTTAAAATTTAATTTAACCCGATTCCAATATAAGATTTCTTGAAATTTATTTATCCAAATGAATATCCATTTGTGGAAATGGGATATGCAATCCTTCTTTCGAGAAGGTTTTATATACTTTTTCATTCATTTCAAAAAAGACTGGCCAATAATCTCCAGCATTTACCCATGCCCGCACAACAAAATTCACACTGCTATCGCCTAATTCGCTGAGTGCTACAAATGGAGGAGGATCTTGCAAAACTCGTTCATCAGCAGTAATCAAATCCATCATTACTTTTTTTGCATGATCAGAATCGTCGCCATAGGCAATGCCAAATTTCCAATCCACTCTACGTGTTTCTTGAGAGGTGTAATTTACCATGGAACCTGTTGCTAAGCTTCCATTTGGTAGGATAATAGATTTATTATCGAAAGTGGTAAGTATCGTATTAAAAATCAGAATTTCTTTCACAGAACCTATATAACCTTGTGCTTCAATAACATCGCCTACTTTAAATGGTTTAAGGATCAAGATAATGACTCCTCCTGCAAAATTCTGTAGCGTTCCACTCAAAGCCATACCAACAGCTAAACCAGCAGCGCCTAAAAGTGCAATAAACGAAGTCATTTCGATACCAAGCATACTTAATGCAGAAATAACCACTAAAATTTTTAATCCAATATTAATTAACGAAGTAAGAAAAGGGACAAGAGAGATATCCAAAGCTCCTTTCATCATTAATTTTTTTGCTGATTTGGTAATTAAACTTACAATGTATAAGCCAATTACAAGAACCAGAATTGCGTAAATTAAACCCGTGCCATATTCAATAATAAGTGGGGAGTATTCATTCCATAAGTTTTCCATACTAATTTGATTTTAATTTCTGCAAAAATAAGAAGATTTATCAAATGATTTTATTCACATTTTGATTTTAATCCGATAGCTTTCTTAAATTTGAGAAAAATATAATTGAATGAAAAATTTAGCAGCACAAATAAACAATTTAGCAGAAAAATACAGTAGTTATACTGCAGAGAACTTATCAAAACTTGTAAAAATTAAGTCGTTGAGCCTCGGCGAAAAAGAGGTAATGCTGGAGTTGAGAAGGCAAATGGAAGAAGCCAATTTTGATGAAGTTTGGATCGATGGTTTAGGAAATGTTATTGGCAGAATAGGAAATGGGAAGAACATTTTAGCTATCGATGGTCATATGGATACCGTCGATTTTGGCAATATGGATAATTGGGATTTTGACCCTTTATCCGGCGAAATAAAAGATGGTTTTGTTCACGGAAGAGGGACTGTGGATCAAGAAGGCGGTCCTGCTGCTTTTGTTACTTCAGGTCGGATCTTGAAAGAATTAGGTTTTGATAGAGACTGGACCATCTATTTTACAGGAACCGTCATGGAAGAAGATTGTGATGGTTTGTGTTGGAAATATATTTATGAAGAAGGAGGCATTCATCCTGATTTTGCCATTAGTACCGAACCTACTAATTTAAATATCTATCGTGGTCACCGTGGTAGAATGGAAATTGCTGTTAGTTTTAAAGGTTTATCTGCTCACGGATCTGCTCCTGAACGCGGCGTAAATGCAATTTACAATGCTTCTAGAGCTGCTTTAGAAATTGAAAAATTAAACGAAAAATTAGCCTTCGATCCCTTTTTAGGAAGAGGAAGCGTTACAATCTCTGAAATCAAATCAGGAAGTCCATCGCTTTGTGCTGTTTCCGATTATGCTCGGATCCACCTCGATCGTAGATTAACTTGGGGCGAAACAAAAGAATCTGCAGTTGCTGAAATTCAGGCTATTGTAAAAGATTTAGATGCAACTGTAGAAGTTCTTCATTACGAAGAAACGGCTTATACAGGATTGAAATATGGCATGGAAAAATATTTTCCAACCTGGAAAATGGAAGAGGATTCTACGGTAGTTCAAACTGGGGTTCAGGCTTTTGAGCATTTATTCAATAAAAAACCATTGGTTGATAAATGGACTTTTTCTACCAATGGAGTTACAATCAATGGATATTATAAAGTTCCGATGATTGGATTTGGTCCGGGTAATGAAGTCATGGCACACGCTCCAAATGAAAAAGTTCCTGTAACTGATTTGGTTCAAGCCTCCGCTTTTTATGCTCTTTATGCTTACTTAATTGAAAAATAAAACGAATACGAAACGTACTATGGAAAATTTGCAAAAGCTCATCAACGATATTGTATTACGCGATACGAACCATCTTTTCGAAACCGATTTTTTACTCACTTGGGAAAAATCCAGACAAGATATTGAACAAGTACTAGATATTGCCAAAGCGCTTCAATCGCTGCGCAATCATAATATTTCAACCAATGTGTTTAAATCGGGTTTGGCAATTTCTCAATTTCGCGATAACTCAACCCGAACTCGATTCTCTTTCAGCTCTGCTGCCAATTTACTCGGCTTGGAAATGCAGGATTTGGAAGAAGGAAAATCACAAATTGCTCATGGCGAAACCGTGCGCGAAACTGTAAATATGATTTCGTTTTTGACAGATATTATCGGAATCCGTGATGATATGTACTTAGGTGCCGGAAATGCCTATATGCGCGAAGTTGGAGAAGCTCTTGACGATGGGTTTGCGCAAGGCGTTCTTCCTCAACGTCCTGGAATTATTAATTTGCAATGCGATATCGATCATCCAACTCAATCCATGGCAGATTTGATGCATCTGAAAAATTATTTTGGATCGCTCGAAAATCTGAAAGGCAAAAAACTTGCAATGACTTGGGCTTATTCTCCTAGTTATGGTAAACCTTTGAGTGTGCCACAAGGGATCATTGGTTTGCTAACGCGATTTGGAATGGAAGTGGAATTAGCTCATCCCGAAGGTTATGGATTAATTCCGGATGTGATTCAACAAGCACAAAAACAAGCGCAAGAAACAGGTGGCAGTTTTAAAATTGTCAATAGCATGGACGAAGCTTTTAAAGATGCGGATATTGTTTATCCAAAAAGTTGGGCTCCTTATGCTGTAATGGGACAACGTACGGAATTGCTGCGGAAAAACGATCGCGATGGACTTAAAGCTCTAGAACAAGCTGCGCTTGCAAACAATGCGAAATTCATGAATTGGGAAGCAGATGCAGAAAAGATGAAACTGACAAAAAATGGAGAAGCATTGTATATGCATTGCTTACCAGCGGATATATCAGGAATTTCTTGTGAAAGAGGTGAAGTTAGTGCCGAAGTTTTTGAAAAATATCGCATCGAAACCTATAAGGAAGCCGGCTACAAACCGTATATCATTGCTGCAATGATGCTTAGCAATCGTTTCAAAGATCCGGGAAGAGTATTGTCGGAATTGCTTAAAAAAGGCGAGAAAAGAAAAATGTAATTTTTTATAAATCCTGATAATCCCTTCGAGGGTATTTTTACGCTCGAAGGGATCTTGTTATTAGTCAACGAAAACAACTTGCGCGTTGTCTCTCATGTTGTAATTCGACGACATGACTTGTCCGTAGGCTCCAGCCGATCGAATTAAGATATAATCTCCACGCTGACTTTTTGGGAGCGAAACTGCTTTGGCAAATATATCAGCCGATTCACAAACCGGACCAACCACATCGTAATTTTGTTTTTCCTCACAAGTTGAACTTAAGTTCTCTATTTTATGATAAGCTTGATAAAGAGCCGGGCGAATTAAATCAGTCATGGCAGCATCAATGATTAAGAAATCTTTCTTGCTTGCTTTTTTTACATAAATAACCTTGCTCAATAAGCTTCCCATTTGTCCAACAATCGAACGTCCCAATTCAAAATGCAATTGTTGTTTAGGTCTTAATTCCAGAAAATCGTGGAAAATTTTAAAGTAAGACTCGAAATCAGGAATAGGATCTTCGTCGGGCTGGTGGTAATTAATTCCCAAACCACCACCAACATTAATGTGATCCACAATTAGCTGTCGAGCATAGAGTTTCTCTTGGATCTGATTGATTCTATTGGAGAGGTTTTTGAAAGTGTCGAGATCGGTTATTTGTGAGCCAATATGAAAATGAATTCCAGTTAGCTTCACATTTTGCATTCCTTCCATTGCATCCAAAATAGAATCAATGTCCCAAAGATTAATGCCGAATTTATTTTCTTCTAATCCAGTGGTGATGTATTTGTGCGTATTTGCATCCACATTCGGATTAATACGTAAGGCTAGCGATGCCGTTTTTTGCATTTTCTGTGCGAGCTCATTAATCACTTCAATCTCAGGCAAGGATTCGCAATTAAAACTAAAGATTTCTTGTTCAAGCGCATAGTTAATTTCTTCGTCGGTCTTTCCAACACCTGCAAAAGCAATTTGCGACGTTTTAAATCCTTGTTTAATAGCTTCTTTTATTTCATTTCCACTCACACAATCAGCGCCAAAACCAAACCCGGAAATTGTTTGTAAAATTCGAGGGTTGTTATTTGCTTTTAATGCATAATGAACGTGGTATTTGTATTGATTAGCTAGTTTTTGTATGGAATTTAGCGTTTGCTCTAACAATGAAATATTGTAGAGATAAGCCGGCGTTTTAATGTTCGTAAAGTCTACTTTGTTTTTCATGCTTCGTTGTTTCTGTAGAGTTTTAAATGAAGTGCATTCAAAGCTTCCAATTTATTATTTTGGTCGATGATTAAAGAGATATTGTGATTGCTAGCTCCGTAAGAAATCATGTGGATTGGAACAGGAAGCAATGCATCAAAAACTTTCGAAGCATATCCTTTTTCAGAGTGAGGAATATAACCTACCATGGCAATAATCACTTGATTTGGTGTTATTTCAACTTGACCAAATTTTTTCAAGTCGATCATAATATCATTCAAATGCGTGGTATCGTCAATGCTCATCGATACAGCAACTTCCGAAGTAGTAATCATATCAATCGGTGTTTTGTAAATCTCGAATACTTCAAACACTTTTCTTAAAAATCCATAAGCAAACAACATTCGGTCGGATTTAATTCGCACTACCGTGATATTGTCTTTTGCGGCAATAGCTTTGATCCCTGGAATTGGAGTACTATTTTGGATGATTGTTCCGGGCCGATTTGGGTTCAGGCTGTTTTTTAATCGAACGGGAATATCTGCTTTTTTAGCTGGTAATATACTCGATGGATGAAGAATTTTAGCACCATAATAGGCCAATTCCGCCGCTTCTTCGAAAGAGAGATTTGCTACGGGTTGTGTGTTTTTTACATAGCGAGGATCGTTGTTATGCAATCCGTCGATGTCCGTCCAGATTTGAATTTCTTCTGCTTGAATTGCTTGACCGATCAGAGATGCTGTATAATCGCTCCCGCCTCTTTTGAGGTTATCTATTTCGCCATAGGCATTTCTGCAAATATATCCTTGAGTTACAAATAATTTGGTGTTGGCGTTATTTTTTAGAATACGGTTTAGGTTTTCTTTGATATAATATTCATCCGGATCGAGATTTTTATCAATTCGCATAAAATCCAAGGCAGGAAGCAATACGGAATTGATAGATCTTTCTTCTAAAAGTCCTTGGAATAAAGCTGTACTAAGTAATTCGCCTTGCGCCAAAACGGCTTTTTCTTGAAGAATGGTAAATACTCTTTCTGTAAATCGTTTTAAGTAGGTAAAATGAGCTTTTACTAATTCAATCGCTTCACTTTTTTTATTTTCCGTATCGTAGAGCTCATCCACAAGCTGAAAATACTCTTTTTGCAAAGCTTCCATGTTTTGGCATGCTGCATTTTTATCTTGCTGATACAGGTTTTCAGTTATTTCAACCAGTTTATTCGTGGTTCCGCTTACTGCGGAAAGAACAACTATATTTGGTTTGTCTGTTTGAATCAGGTTGAGGAGGTTTTTAATCCGATCCGCATTTCCTACCGAAGTTCCTCCAAATTTTTGTACAATCATCTTTAGTTAATGTATTAAAAAAACGCCCGATTGAGCTGTTCAACCGGGCGTTTTATTTAGTGTTTTATATCCTACTATAACAAACCACGGTTGTTTCCAATCGCCTTCATATGTTTGCTATGTTTTATCATTTTTTTCATTTCGGCTGCAAATATATTTATTTTTAAATTCAATAGCATACTATTAGAATTTTTAATTTGAGTAATTTTGAGCATTAATTTTTAATTCAAATGAAGGATATGTTTAAAACAAACGAGTATTTTGAAGGTAAAGTAATGTCGATTGCATTTAAAACCAAAGGTGGCGAGGCTACCATAGGTGTAATGGCTGAAGGCGAATATGAATTTGGAACTTCAACTGTTGAGTATATGACCGTTACCAGTGGTAAAATGAATGTGAAACTTCCAGGACAAGAAGAGTGGAAAATATTTGGTGAATTCGAAACCTTTATCGTAGAAAAAGATCAAAAATTTGGTGTTAAAGTTAGTGGAGACACAAGCTACCGTTGTCTTTATCGGTAATTAATTGTCCGATATTGTACGCTGTACATACGAAAACGAACAGCTTTAAAGGGCTTTTTATAATTGGAAATATTTTAAGTTATTGACATTTAGATGGATGTAGATGTTGGCATGCTTTTAGATGGATTCTTTTTGGTTTTACAAATTTATATCATATAGATGATTTCAGGTCTTAAGCGTAGCTTAAGACCTGTTTGGTTTTTCCAAATCTTCAATCCCTTTTTATTCGTTTTTGGAATCTGCTTGATATTTATAGCCCAAACGTTTGGCGGTGCGTAAAGACAAACTTTGCGTATGTTTTCTGATATCAAATACACTTACCATTTTGACGGCTTCGAAAGGCGGCACAAGAAGATCAAAATTGATTGTATAGACAATTGCTGAAGAAACAATTTCTCTCGCTGATTCCTCATTTAAAACCGACTGTTCAAAATTATTGTAAATCATGCCAATCTCTTTTTTCCCCTCTATATGGAAGTGCATTTCGTGATTCACAAAAATCCGCCCTATCAAATAGCCTAAATCATTATCACGATCGTATTTAAAGGAATCTGCTAAAAAATTATAAATATGAATGATACCACAATACGATCGGGTTTTATCGGCTTTTAAATAGCTTGTGTTAAGTATTGCATCGTGTCTTGGAATTTCAAAAACATTGCTGTGCATCAAAAAAACAAGAATGTCGCCGGCAAACTGCAATTCAAATTCAAAATCGCCCCGATCAGTAAATTCAAATACAACTTGATCGTCTTGGGCTATTTTATCGTATTCATCTTTTAGCTTGAGAACTTCATTTTTAAACAAGCGCATCGATTCTAAAGTGTTAGTATAAACTTTTTGCTTTAGTACTCCTTTGTTAATCAGGTTATTAAATAAATTTTGAGATTGAATATTCATGAGTATTTATTTGGCATTAAAAACTTAAATTAGCATCTTTGTAAAGTTAATCTTTATTTATTTCACTTCGTGAAGGCATCTTAATAAAATCAACACTGAAAAACCGCCTAAAATTATGAGCCCCATTTCAAGTAGAGAATTTTCAACCGAAGAACTCCTTAAAGAAAAGCGTTATTTAGAATTACTTGCCGATAATTTTCCGAGCATACAAAAAGCAAGTATGGAAATCATTAATCTAGAAGCAATTATGCGTTTGCCTAAGAGTACGGAGCATTTTTTAACAGATATTCATGGTGAATATGAAACATTTACCCATGTTCTAAGAAATGCTTCTGGTGTTGTTCGGAGAAAAATCGACGATGTTTTTGGAATGAGTCTTCGCAAAAGTGAAAAAGACGCTTTGGCTACTTTGGTTTATTATCCGGAAGAAAAAATGGAAATGATCCTGAAGGAGGAAAAAGACGAACTCGACGAATGGTATATGATTACCTTGCAGCGACTCGCTATTCTTGCTCGTTCTGCTAGCTATAAATATACCAGATCCAAAGTGCGAAAAACCATGCCGGTAGATTATGCTTATATTATTGATGAGCTACTAAATGAAAGTGGACAAGAAAAGCATGAGTACTACAATGGTATTATTCGGACAATCATCGAAGTTGATCGAGCGAAAGAATTTGTAATCGAAATAGCTCATTTTATTCAGCGATTAATGATCGACCGTTTACATATAATTGGCGATATTTACGATCGAGGTCCATCAGCCGAAAAAGTAATGGATGTCCTGCAGAATCATCATGCTGTCGATATTCAGTGGGGTAATCACGATGTAATTTGGATGGGAGCTGCAGCAGGTTGTAAAGCTTTAATTGCAACTGTTTTAAGAATTAGTGCTCGCTATGTCAATCTCGATACCATTGAAGATGCTTATGGAATCAATTTATTGCCACTTGCCACTTTCGCCATGGAATATTACGGAATTGATCCGGCCGATGTGTTTGAACCCAAAGGCGTTGGAAATAGAAATGGAAAAAGTATCGAATTGATAAAGCAAATGCACAAAGCAATTGCAATTATTCAATTTAAATTGGAAGCGGAAATAATTAGGAATAACCCACAATTTCGAATGGAAGATCGCTTACTTCTAGATAAAGTTAATTTTGAAGAAGGAACAATTCTTATCGACGGAATAAGCTATGAAATGCTGGATACTTTTTTCCCAACAGTCGATCCAAAAGATCCATTCAAATTAACGGAAGCAGAAGATGAATTGATGAATCGTTTGCAGTCTTCGTTTAGAAATAGCGAATTACTCCAAAAACACATCGAAGTGCTTTACGCAAAAGGAAGTATGTATTTAACCTACAATTCAAATCTAATGTATCACGGTTGTATTCCTATGAATGACGATGGCTCTTTTTTCGAAATGGAAATTGAAGGTAAAAATTACAGAGGAAAAGAGCTTTTGGATAAGCTGGATATCATTGCTAGGAGAGCTTATTTTACTTGTTCTAAATCAACTTCAAACCCGGTTGATACCGCCTATATGTGGTATTTATGGACTGGCCCAAATTCGCCGCTATTTGGAAAGCACAGAATGACAACCTTTGAACGTTACTTTATTGCTGATAAATTCACACACGAAGAAAAGAGAAACCCATATTATAAATTTCGCGATCAAGAAGAAACTTGTAATCAGATATTTAAGGAGTTTGGTCTGGTGCCGGAAACTTCTCATATCATCAATGGTCACGTTCCCGTAAAGGCAGTAAAAGGAGAAAGCCCGATCAAAGCAAACGGAAAGTTATTTGTCATCGACGGAGGCATGTCCATTCCGTATCAAAAAGTAACCGGATTATCAGGTTATACGCTCATTTACAATTCCTACGGATTGGTTTTGGTTGATCATAAGCATTTTAAATCCATCGAAGAAGCTGTTAAAAATAACATCGATATTGTTTCGGCTCGACATATAGTGGAAACAAATGCAAAACGAAAACGAGTTGCTGATACGGATATTGGAACAGAATTAAAAGAGCAAGTCCAAGATTTATTGATGCTTTTGGCTGCCTACCGAAAAGGACTTATCAAAGAAAGAGTTTAATCAATAAGCCCAGTTTATTGTTTCGTTAATTTTCAAATAAAAGTGCATTAAAATTTGCATAATGAACATATGTGCATTACTTTTGCAAACGAACATATGTTCATAAAGATTTAAATATGCCCCGACCCAAAAGACAAAGACGATTGCAATCACCACCTGTTGGTTATGGTTTTCGACCTATTCGGCAGAATTTGGATGAAGAAAAAGGAGTCCAGCTTTTATTTGAAGAATACGAATCTATTCGTTTGGCAGACTATGAAGGGATGTCTCAAGAAGAAGCAGCTGAAATCATGAATATTTCTAGACCCACCTTAACTCGTATTTACGATACTGCTCGGGCTAAAGTTGCCAAAGCTTTGGTCGATAATCTATTATTAAATGTAGCCGGTGGCAATGTTAAGTTCGATCATGAGTGGTTTCGTTGTTTAGATTGCGATACTACATTTCGGGAATCAGCTCATAATAACGGAAAGTTTTGTCCGGTTTGTAAATCAGAAAAAATTGAACATATCAATGGAACTTTGCATCAGCCCGTTCGAAGAGCGGAAGCTCCAAAAGCTGTTCAAGATGATTTAGGCTTTTGTATCTGTCCCGCTTGTGGAGGAAAACAGCAACATCTAGCTGGTATTCCTTGTAAATCTATCTTTTGTCAAAAATGTCATGTTCATTTAATCCGCGAAAATTCAGCTCATCATTTCAATATTAAACAAATAAAAAACAACCAAAATAATAAGTAAAATGAAAATAGCAGTTACATCACTCGAAAAGAATACCAAATCAAAAATGGATCCTCGCTTTGGTCGTGGCGCAAATTTTGCCGTTTACGATACGGATACCAAAGCATTTAATTTCTATGAAAATAAAGCTAAAGATGCGGACGGTGGAGCCGGACCAAAAGCAGCGGAACAAATTGCTGAACTTGGGATAAATAAACTATTATCATCAGATTTTGGTCCAAAAGCCAAATCGGCCTTAGATTCGTTTGGAATCGAAATGGTTTTATATTCGAATGAGGAGAAAACAGTAGAAGAAATTCTTTTAGAAAACATAAAAAAATAAAGTTATGCCCGGATTAAATCACAAAGGTCCGAATAATGAAGGACCAAGAACAGGAAGAGGTGCCGGTAATTGCAGAGCTCCTCAAAGTACCAATGAAACGGAATCGTCTTTGAGAGGAAGAGGTCAGGGATTTGGTCGAAATCGATTTGCTGCAACACAGCAATCAGAAGAGGATTTTCAACAAAGACGCGGACAGGGTTTTGGACGCGGTAATGGAAAAGGTCTCGGATTAGGACTTAGAAATGGTTTAGGTCGAAGAAATAAATAAAACGAATTGAATAACTCTAATTTACACAAATCAATGGAAAAAAAGATTATTGCTGTTCCGGTAGAAAACGGAATTATGACTGGTCATTTTGGTCATGCACCTCAGTTTGCCCTTGTAACAATGGAAGGCGAAAATATTCTTAGTGAAGAATTATTAACTCCTCCTCCTCACGAACCTGGTGTGCTTCCTGCATGGTTACATCAATTAGGAGCAACGGATATAGTTTCGGGTGGCATGGGTCAACGTGCGATTCAATTGTTTTTAAATAACGGAATCAATGTTTTCGTTGGTGTTATGCAAAAACCTGCTCGAGATTTGGCCTTAGATTTAGTTAAGAATCGCCTAGAAAAAGGTGCAAATTATTGTGATCATTAATGGTGAATTATAAAATTGCTGTTGCAAGTGGAAAAGGAGGAACCGGAAAAACAACGGTTTCTCTCAATTTGTTTTATGCGCTGCAAAAAAGCTTAAATCAAAAAATTCAATTGGTAGATTGCGATGTGGAAGAACCTAATTTGCAATTGTTTACGAATGGAAAACTCGTATCGGAAGACGATGTCAATATCAAAATTCCGGTTATTGATAAAGAAAATTGTTTGTATTGTGGCGATTGCGCATCGGCATGTGCATACAATGCCATCCTTTTTGTAAAATCGATTTCTCATATTGCTGTTTTAGAAGATTTATGTCACGGCTGCGGCGCTTGTTCTTATGCTTGTAAACAGGAGGATATCATTGTTGAAAAGGACAAAAAACTTGGTCAAGTGAATCGCTATGAATTAGCTGATCAAGCAGAATTGATAGAGGGTAGAATAGAAATTGGTGCTGCATTAGCCGTCCCGGTCATTGGGAAAACGCTTAAATCAACAGATTCCAATGCACTTCGAATCATTGATGCTCCTCCTGGAACTTCTTGTCCGGTAATGGAAACCATTAAAGATGTAGATTACACTATTTTGGTTACAGAACCAACGCCCTTTGGTGTAAATGATCTTAAATTAATGGTAGAAACCATGCGGAAATTGGGCGGGAAGTTTGGTGTAGTTATTAACCGATCTGGCCTCGGCGACAAAACCATTTATAAATACCTCGCCGATGAAAACATCGAACTATTAATGGAAATACCATTCGATAAAACCCTCGCTAAAATTTATTCAGAAGGTAAAATTATGGTCGATGAATTTCCAGAGCTAAATGCTAAATATTTGCAATTGTTTGAAAAAGTAAAACAAAATTTAAATGAAACAGATAGCCATCGTTAGCGGAAAAGGAGGAACCGGCAAAACAAGTATTACGTCTGCTTTTGCTGCCATTGCAAAGAGTAAAATTTTAGTGGATTGCGATGTAGATGCAGCCGATTTGTTTTTAGTTACGAATCCAACAATAGAGATAAAACATAGATACAAAGGTGGCGAAATTGCTGTTATCAATCAAGAAACTTGTACCAATTGTGGTGTTTGTATCGATTTATGTCGCTTTGATGCCATTCGTTTGATTGAAGAACAAACCACAATTTCGGAATTTTCATGCGATGGTTGTCGCTTATGTGAGTTGGCTTGCCCAGAGAAAGCAATTCAAATGGAGGAAAATTTTAATAGCAATTGGTTTGAATCAAATACTCGTTTTGGACCCATGGTACACGCTAAATTGGGAATAGGAGAAGATAATTCGGGAAAACTCGTCACTCAAATTCGCGATCGAGCAAAAAAAATAGCCCAAGAGAAAAATTTGGATATTGTTTTGATTGATGGCCCTCCAGGAATAGGTTGTCCGGTAATTTCTACTTTAACAGGAATCGATATTGCTTTGATGGTAACCGAACCAACACTTTCTGGAATGCACGATTTGAATCGCCTGATCGAACTTGCAAAAGGCTTTAAATTGAAATCTTATGTATTGATCAATAAAAGCGACTTGAACGATGAAATAAGTAATCGTATTGAACAATTATGCATCGCAAATGAAATGGAGGTACTTGCTAAAATTCCTTTCAACCGATCATTTGTAGATGCCATGGTAAATCAAAAGACGCTTATCGAATTTGCACCTGATTCCGATTTGAGTAAAACATTACACACAGTTTGGAATCGATTGATTTTGGATAAAGTGTAAGAAACATATTGGAGAAGTTTATATATTTGTTTATCAGTTAATAACATTTAAAAATTACAGGATGGATACTAAAAATGTAGGTTTCAACTCAAAATTAATCCATGGTGGTGGATTTCACGATGTAAATGGAAGTGCAGTAACACCAATTTATCAAACATCTACTTTTTCTTTTCAAAGTGCAGATCATGGCGCAGCATGTTTTGCAGGCGAAAGCGATGGTTATATTTATACTCGACTTGGAAATCCAAATATCGCTGAATTAGAAAAAACAGTCGCTGAATTGGAAAATGGATTTGGTGGCATTGCAACTTCTTCCGGAATGGCTGCTGTAAATATTGTTTATTTAGGGTTGTTAAGTGCTGGTGATCATATGGTTAGTCATAACGCTGTTTATGGTCCATCCAGAAGCATCATGGAAAGTTTGTATCCGAAATTTAAAGTAGAATCTACCTATGTAGATGCCACGGATATCAACAATGTTTTGAAAGCGATTAAACCGAATACCAAAGTGCTTTATGTTGAAACTCCTGCCAATCCAACGATCGGAATTACGGATTTAAAAGCGATGGCTAAAATAGCCAAAGAGCATAATTTAAAATTAGTTGTTGATAACACCTTTTGTTCGCCCTATTTACAAAAACCTTTGGATTTGGGTGCTGATATTGTGCTTCATTCGATGACTAAATTTATCAATGGCCATGCGGATATTGTTGCCGGAATGGTTGTTACTAAAACAGAAGAAGATTATAAATTACTCAAGCCGGTAATGATGAATATTGGTTGCAATATGGATCCTCACCAAGCTTGGTTAACACGTAGAGGATTAAAAACACTGGCTATACGTATTGAGCGTGCTCAAGAAAATGCGATCAAAGTGGCAGATTTTCTCGAAAATCATCCAAAAGTAGAATGGGTGCGTTATCCTGGTTTAAAATCTCATCCGCAATATCAATTGGGTTTAGAACAAATGGAAGGTCCTGGAACCATGATTTCTTTCGAAGTAAAAGGTGGTTTGGTTAGTGGAAAAACAGTTATGAATTCCGTAAAAATGGCATTACTCGCTGTTTCTTTGGGTGGAATAGAAACGCTTATTCAGCATCCTGCTAGCATGACTCATTCAAAATTGAGTGATCAAAAACAGCTGGAAGGTGGTATTACCAAAGGATTAATTCGTTTGGCGGTTGGTATCGAAGATGTAGAAGATATCATTGCTGATCTCGATCAAGCTCTTGCTCAAATTTAATTCGGATCTAAAATAAATAAAATGCATTGCCTTTTGGGTGATGCATTTTTTGTTGAACAGAATTCAACTTGCTTTCTGTATTTTTGCAAAAAAATAAGTTCTCTTGGGCAAAGCCGAAAAAATAGCACTTCAAAAAACAACACTCTTATCTTCGATTGAAATAGCGAAGCATGTGTTTGTGCTTTCATTTTCAAGGACAGAAGATTTCCGCCCGGGACAAATGGTGGCGCTCGCTTTGAATCCAAATGAACCCTTTCGATTGTACAGTATTGCAAGTGGTAATACTCAAAACGAATATCGAATTTTATTCAATATTCAAACCGAAGGTTTTTTAACTCCAAAGTTAGCTGAGTTAAAAGCGGGACAAACGGTCTATATTTCCAAACCATTTGGTTCTTTCTACGGAACTTTGGAAAACGATTGGTGGATAGCTGCAGGAACAGGAATTGCACCATTTATCTCGATGTTGGAATCAGGAATGGGAAAAAATAAAACATTGATTCACGGAGGAAGAAGCAAGGAATCGTTTTATTTTGCAGATCGAATTAGAGCGTTATTAGATGGAAATTACATACAATGTTCATCTGTATTAAAGCAAGAAGGAATATATCCCGATCGTCTTACTACTTATTTAGAGAACCTAGAATATTTGCCTACAGATAAGAACTATTATATATGCGGAAGCTCACAATTGATTGTAGATGTGAGAGATATATTAATAAATAGAGGTGTTGCATACAATAAAATTATTGCCGAAATATACTTTTAAATGGAAAAAGAGAATTTATTTGGAAAGACCTTAACGGAGCTTCAAGCAATTGTGGCTGATTTGAATTTGCCGAAATTTGTAGCAAAACAAATAAGCGATTGGATGTACAAAAAACGCGTTAGCTCTTTGGATGAAATGCGAAATATTTCGAAACAAGCAAAAGAACTTCTGGCAGAAAAGCACAAAGTATCGTTTACTTCTTTCTCGAATGTTCAGGAATCGATGGATGGAACCAAGAAATATTTGTTTCCGGTCAAGCCGATGCAATTTATCGAAGCGGCTTATATTCCGGAAAACGATCGCGCGACACTCTGTGTTTCCTCTCAGGTTGGTTGTAAAATGGGTTGTTTGTTTTGTATGACAGGGAAACAAGGTTTTCAAGGGAATCTTACTTCTGGCGAAATTCTTAATCAAATTTTCAGTTTGCCCGAATTTGATAAACTGACTAATATAGTTTATATGGGAATGGGCGAACCTTTTGATAATTTGGATGAAGTTTTGAAAAGCATCGAAATATTAACTGCAGATTATGGATTGGGTTGGAGTTCCAAGCGGATAACCGTTTCAACGATTGGAATAATTCCTGGCATTCGTAAATTTTTGAATCAATCCAATGCGCATTTGGCAGTTAGTTTGCACAATCCTTTCGAAGCGGAAAGAAAACAATTAATGCCGATCGAAAATGTGTACCATTTGCCCAAAGTGCTTGATGAAATCCGATCTTTTGATTTTAATAATCAACGTCGAGTTTCTTTTGAATACATTATGTTTAATGGCGTAAACGATCAAACGCGGCATATCAATGAATTGGCCCGAATCTTAAATGGAATTAAATGTAGAATTAATTTAATTCGTTTTCATCCAATTCCTGGTACCCCGCTCGAAACTTCTTCGAACGAAACGATTTTAGCATTTCAAGCAGGTTTAAAAAAGAAAGGAATTGTGACTACAATCAGAGCTTCGCGTGGTGAAGATATTTTTGCCGCATGTGGTTTATTATCAACCAAGGAATTGGTCAAACAGCAGAAAAACGAAGAGTATTAATTTGCAGATTGATCGTCCCCTTTTTTCAATTTTATTCTTATTAGTGGAGATTTTATTTAGCAACTAGTTGATCTAATAATTCCCTTACTCGCTTGCTGTTCCAATTACTTGTTCCTTTTTCGTTGGCAATGATATTTCCTTTTCGATCAATGATAAAGGTAGCCGGAATTGTTTTGGATTGTAAAAGCAAAGGCTCTTTAGATTCATATCGATAGGTTTCAAATCGAAACTCATTCTTTTGTAGAAATTTCTGAACCAGTTGATATTCTTCGTAACTAACCAAAAGAAAATGTACATCCTCTTTGTAATCCAGATAGAGTTTTTCGATGGATGGCATTTCTGCAATGCAAGGTGCGCACCAAGTTGCCCAGAAATTGATAAAAATTGGCTTGTCAGAAAGATCTGACAATCGCACTGTATTTCCATCTTTGTCGATGACTTTCCATTGCAAATCATCGGAAGTAAGTTTCCCGTAATTATCCGTTTTACTAACCGAAGGCCCGATTAAAGTAGCTTTTTTTATAAAAACAATTAAAGGGGTTCGTGTGCTTGGAATAAGCAAAGCGATAAGGAATAGGATAAAAACAAGGTCGCTAGCCCAGCTCCATTTACTTTTCTTCTTTAATTTGTTTTTGTATTTATCTAGAAACGACATGAAATATTTTTGCTTCAAAGATACACATTGCTTCCGAAGCCACTATTCGATAAAACAAAAAAGGCCGCAAATGCGACCTTTCTATTTCTAAATACTAGCTTTTACTACATTTTGCATTCCCATCGTTATTGCATCCTTATTCAAAGGAATTAATTTATGATGTCTTTCGGGAAGTGATTTTTTTAATCCTTTGATTACATTCTCAAGTTTCACAATCGGTTTCACTTCCAAAAAAGCGCCAAAAACAATCATGTTGAAAATTTTCGGATTGCCCATTTTGGATGCAAGTTTTGCTCCTTCGATGGTATAGATCGAAATATCTGTGCGTGTAGGATGTTTAATGATTCCGTTTGGATCATAAATTAGAACTCCACCAGGTTTAACCGATTTTTCAAATTTATCCATCGATTGTTGATTTAATATAATTGCCGTATCGAAGTTAGCTAAGATAGGAGAGCTGATTCTTTCATCACTTATGATAACAGTAACATTGGCCGTTCCTCCGCGCATTTCAGGTCCATACGAAGGCATCCAGCTTACTTCTTGGTCTTGCATTATTCCGGAATAGGCAAGGATTTTTCCCATGGAAAGAACACCTTGTCCACCAAAACCTGCAATAATCATTTCTTCAGTCATAATAGGTATTTTTTTGAAAGATTATTTAACTAGTTCACCATCCACTTTAATATCTCCAAGAGGGAAATAAGGGAACATATTGTCTACCATCCAGTTATTGGCATCTACCGGATTCATTTTCCAACCGGAATTACAGTTCGAAACAATTTCGATAAAAGCCAGTCCTTTTTTCTCTTTTTGAATTTCGAATGCTTTGCGGATTGCTTTTTTTGTTTTACGAACAGCAGCTGCAGTATGAACTGCTTGTCTGGTCACAAAATAAGTTCCTGGTAATTGAGCAATTAATTCGGTCATTTTTAGTGGATGTCCCATGGTTTCGATAACGCGACCATAAGGAGAGGTAGAGGATTTCATTCCGGGAAGTGTGGTTGGCGCCATTTGTCCACCGGTCATTCCGTAAATACCGTTGTTAATAAAGATGATAACGATATTTTCTCCACGGTTACAAGCATGTAAAGTTTCATTTCCGCCAATTGCAGCTAAATCTCCATCGCCTTGATAGGTGAATACGTATTTTTCTGGCCAAACTCTTTTAATTCCTGTGGCAACTGCCGGTGCTCTACCGTGTGCTGCTTGCGTCATATCAATGTTCATGAAATCGTAAGCCAATACCGAGCAGCCCACAGGAGCAACACCAATGGTATCTTCCCAAATTCCCATTTCTTCAACTACTTCCATGGTAATTCGGTGAGCTGTACCATGACCGCAACCTGGGCAATAGCTTAGTGGGGCATCCGTCATTAATTCCGTCTTTTTATAGACTAAATTTTCGGGTTTTATTATTTCTTTAATATCCATACTTTAACCTCCAATAATTTTTTGTTCAAGAGCTGCTAATACTTCCTCAGGAGAGTGAATTACACCACCATAACGTCCGTAATGTTCTGCAGGCACTTTTCCATTCACTGCCAAACGAACATCTTCGATCATTTGTCCGGCACTCATTTCTACTGCTAAAAATCCTTTTACGCGATCAGCCAACTTATTTATTTCGTTTTTTGGGAAAGGGAAGAGGGTAATTAAACGGAAAATACCAACTTTTAAACCTTTAGCCCTCGCTTGATCCATTGTTTTTTGAGCTATTCGCGCACTAGATCCATAGGCAACAATGATATAATCTGCATCCTCGCAATTAATCATTTCATAGCGAACTTCGTTTTCTTCCATTTTTTTATACTTCTCTTGAAGCTTTAAATTATGTGCTTCTTGACGGTAAGGATCGAGTTCTAAGGAAGTGATGATGTTTCTTTCGCGAGATTTCTTTTTGCCAACTGTAGCCCAATCACTGTAACGTTCAATGATTTCATCATTGGTTAATCTAGGCTTCTGTTCCGGCATAACCACTTTTTCCATCATTTGCCCAATAACACCATCCGACAAAATCAAAACGGGATTGCGATATTTAAAAGCCAGATCAAATGCTTGATCTACAAAATCAGCCATTTCCTGAACGGAAGCAGGAGCAAGAACAAGCAATTTATAATCTCCATGTCCACCGCCTTTGGTTGATTGAAAATAGTCTGCTTGAGAAGGTTGAATCGTTCCCAATCCTGGTCCTCCGCGCACAACATTAACAATCACGCAGGGTAACTCAGCACCTGCAATATAGGAAATACCTTCTTGTTTAAGACTCACACCCGGACTAGATGAAGAGGTCATTACTTTTTTACCTGCTCCGGCTGCTCCATACACCATGTTGATTGCAGCGATTTCGCTTTCGGCCTGAAGAACAACCATTCCGGTTCTATCTTCAGGGCGTTCAACCATTAAATATTCTATGACTTCCGATTGAGGAGTAATAGGGTAACCAAAATAAGCATCGGCTCCAGCTCTGATTGCTGCTTCCGCGATAGCTTCGTTACCTTTCATTAATTTAACTTCGCCCATATCTTCTAAATTTTTTTGAGATTTTTATAAATTAGGCAACTTTTACCTTGTAAACAGAGATTACACCATCCGGACAAACCACTGCGCAGTTTGTGCAACCAATACATGCTTCTGGATTTTCCATATACGCATAATGATAGCCTTTGCCATTTACTTTTTTTGCAAGCAATATTACATCCGTAGGACATGCAGGAATACAAACGCCACAGCCTTTGCACTTTTCAACATCCACTTCTATTGCACCTATAATTTTTGCCATACCTTTTTTTTTATATTTTACGCGAAATTACTTAAAAAATATGTGAACTTCTTTTGCTCAATTCTTTATTTATTAAGGAATTGATAATTTAGAAGGAATTTAAATTGATATGCTTACATAGTTTATTTTATGTGTTTGTAACCTACTGATTTCTTGGTGTTAATCGAATAACGGATATGATTATTCGATAGCAGGTTGGATCAATAAAAAAAACCTGAAGGTTTAACTTCAGGTTTTTTTATAAGTTTTGTCCCGTTAAGCTTGAAATTTTATCTCGTAAATTTTTTTAGATCCATAGATTGCTCCTAGAGAAATAAGAACTATGAGACCATTACCAATTGGAGCACTTCCTCCAATGGGGTAACCTCCGCCGCCAGTTGGATCTCCTCCAGCGCCATCACCTGGTTCTGTTAATTGTGCCATTGAGAACGAGACACTAAAAATCAATATAATCGCGGTAAGGAATAATTTGTATAGTGATTTCATAGCTTTATTTTAATTGGATTTTTTTTGAAATAATTTCATTTTCAGTTTGAATACTGACAATTACAATTTTTTGATGATAAGCGGATAAATCTATAGATTGATTCCCTTGAAGATTATCATAATCCGTCATTTTTTGACCGAGCAAATTATATACGGTCATTTTGTAATTGTTTTCTTCCGAATAGATACTTAGTTGATAATTATTTCCAAATATTTTAAATTGATTTTCGTTAGGTTCTGCGATTGCATTTGCAGTGGGTGTAATATGAATTTTAAAGCGATCTTCAATATCACTTGCATTCGATGTGAATGTATAATTCAGGTTTTCATCTATGGTAAAGATTTGTGAGGTAAACAAATCTTCTAATAACATTTCCGTCTTTGCGTCGAAGCTAAAATCACTTGTAGTAATTACATAAGTCGCATCTACGTTTGGTTTGAGTTGTAGGTCGAATGAATATGTTTCACTTGAATTAATTCCTTTAACTGCTATATCAACATCATCTTGTGTTTTAATAAATAGTGCCGGGCTATCGTCTGATCCAAACATTTTTGGGAAATCACAAGAAGGAACATAATTAACTGCACCCTCATTTGCTACATTAATAAGTACTCTGTCTAAATAATCATTATCAATATTCTTGACGGTTAACTTTACTTGTTGAACAATGTCTTCGTTTGCATTTTTAAGCGGATTGGAATTAACAGTGTAACTTCTACTCGATGCGGCTATCTTGATGCTTTGTCCAGAAGAATTGGCTTTTACAAAGAATCCAGCACCTGAAGGAATTGTATAAGCATTTGCTCCATAATAATCATAATTTCCTGAGATTTGGTTCCACACAGCTATGTTTGAAGATAAACCTGTCATATCCCAAGATGAAGTATATCTAACTCCGCAAGTATAGGGGTTTGAAAGCAAGGTAAAGCCATAATTTGCAACTGTACCTCCAGAAAAAGTTAAAGGAACAACCACATCAGCGGCATAAGAAGTTCCTGTCAGGGTATAAGTTGCAGAGGCATCTCGCCATGCACTGTATCCTTGCGCTCTAGTCAAAGTGGTAGGGAATCCAGACTCGTAATTCCATAACCAAGTATTATCACTTTCATTGTACTTTTGCATGTAGTTGCCAGTAAATGCTGATACTGGCGTTGAAGCAAAAGGGCTGCCGATTAAATGCCATTTGTTTGCAGTTAAGTATACTTTTTGTGTTGCAGCGGCATTTTCACCAGTATAAAGCAATAATTGGCCAGCACCTGTAGCATCGGCATTGATAATTATTTTGCTTACATCTGAATTCGAAAATACTCCACCTTTCAATACTCTTAAAGAAGCATCAGTTGCTATAATAATCTGACCTCCGGTGCTTATCGTAATAGGTGTCACAGTGCCTGATCCGATAGCTATATCATGATTGATAAAAACTCTGCTTGTAATCGTTGATGGTGCTGTTACATCTGACCAACTGCCTGAGTTATATACTTCCCAATCGGTTTCTGTATTTAAAAATGCGTAATTCCAAGCTCCTGCAGAATTTGTTCTAATATCGCCATTTACATATTGTGAATAAAGCATTGTGCTTGACGAGAATAGCAATACAATGGATAATATTATCTTATTCTTCATGGTTAGAAAATCTTAAGTGAATAATTTTTTTTAAATAAATTGATATCCCATAGCTTAGAGCTAGAATAATACTAATAATATATCCTCCATCTATAGGTGCACTGCCTCCAAGGGGAGTTGCTCCCCCTCCTGGTCCGCCTGCGTCAATTGGAGGAGGGTCTACTGCATAAGTTATCGATACAAAACTGACAAAAAAGAGTAGAAGAAATAGTGCTTTGCGTTTATTTTTCATGCTTAAATCTTTTTACTGTTGAATAAATACTTTTTGAGTAATGTTTTCATTTTCAGTAATTAGCTCAACTAAGTAATATCCTGAAGATTGATCTAAATGTATGGGACTATAGGTTGCATTGCTTACTTCATTTGAATAAACTGTTTGTCCGAGCAGATTATAAACTTTCAGCGTACCTTTAAATTGATTGTTCGTAAAATTTAAGTAAATGTTTTTTTTGTGGGAGTAGATATGGATAGCTTCTTTATCTAAGTCACCGACGCCTACATTGTTGTTGAAAATTAAGAAGATACGGTCAATAACATCACCTCCCATTGCATTGAAAGTATATGAAGGAGTGTCGATAAAATTGAAATAATCGCCAGTTTCTTTATCTTGCAAGTAGACAAGTAGATTTGCATCAATGTTTCTTAAATCGGTAGGTCTTAGCGTAATTTCTCCACCACCAGTTGGAACTTTTATTCCCAGTTCCATCACATAGGGGTATTCTCCGTATGCGTTAATGCTCGTTGGTTGATCTCCGGCAAAACTATACACATCAAGTGTTGATTCGCTACCACTAAACATCATTGGTGCATCGAAAGCCTCATCTTTACCGTTAGTGGCTTCATTCTGCTGATAAAATACAGTTCTGGCAGATTGGTCGCCAAATTCTGCGACTAACTTTATATGATTGGTCCAGTTTTCGATTTGTTGTTTTTTATATAATACATTGGAAGTATGCACTTTGTTTGATGCATCGATTGTTATATCTGAACCGCTGGCATAACGAATAAAGAAGCCTTGAAAGGGAGGTATGATTGGATCAGCATCAGTAACCGCAGTTGAGAATGTTCCATTATTACTAATGTATTGTGTTCCATCATAAATCATAAATGCACCACCTTCGGCGTTTGTTTTTTCAGAGATGCTCGACCAATCCAACCCGCAAGGGTAAGGATTTCCTAGAAAATTCCAATTATCTCCTGCAACTCCTGCACTTATTGGTAGATTCATCGTTCCGTTATTAAAAACACCGTTTTTTGAGAAAGTAAGTGCGGCATTTTCCCATAATAAATATCCTCTTCCTTCAGTAATGTCTGTTGTTAAACTAGAAATATAATTTTCCCATCCAACGTTGGGTGACCAAGTCTTTATGTAGGCATTATTCGCTCCATTACTAAAATCGCCAGCGATTGTGTTATTAAACGGGGAGGAAATCATATGCCATCTCCCAGCGGAGATCTTTTGATCGTAATATCCTGTCAAACCAGAAGTTGAGGTGATTAAAGATCCTGTTAAATTGCCCGTAGATGCAATAATATAAATACCACCAGCTGTATTTTCGTTCGTAATATTCGCAGCATGATCGGTTATTTTTCCTTCAGGATGAATAATCATACTGGAGCCGTCAGGTATATTAAGTAAACCAAAGTCTCCTAGCTCAATATCGATTTCACCATATAAGTCAAAGTAGATAGGGAGAACAAAATCTGGGGGAACGTTAAAGCCAATAAATAGCGTTTGCGGATTTATTCCATTGTCAGTAATCCAAATTTTAGAGCCTACTTCTAAAGTGAAATCACCCGTTAAAACAGTATTTTGTCGAATATATATATTGGCTTCAGAACCATTTGGGTATCCAGATGCGGGAACCCAGGTTCCAGGGGAACCTGCAACGGTGCATTCTTCCCAGTTTACAGGGTCTTCCCATTGCAGATAGGTGTCGTCATAGAATGTGAGAGTTCTATAATCACCTACCAGATATGTTTGTGCAATCATAGTCCCGTGGGCTAAAACTATCATTGCAAATAATAGGAAATATCTTTTCATACGTTAATGTTTTTATCAAAACTTTACCCTAGAATACATCAGAGTTAAGCTAGTAAATGTACTAAAAAATACGAACTCTGTCAATATTTTTCGTCCTTTTTAAGTAATATCCATCCAAACTAAGCACAAAAATAGTGTTTTTATTGAAAATACAACTAATAAGTTTAGAAAAAAGACCTGTTTTGTAAGTAATATTAACATAAAATTAACAAGAGTTGTTGTGGTTTTAAGTCAGACTGGTTGTTTAAATGAATTTGTTTAGAGTATTGTCAATCAATAATTTGAAAGATCAATCTTGTGAATAATTAAACAGTGTCTTAAAAAGGGGATTTAAATCGTGCGCCAAAAATGGAACTCCCCAATCGAATCATTGTACTACCTTCTTGGATGGCAATTTTGTAATCGGCAGACATGCCCATCGATATTTCTTCAAAACTATTTCCTTGTAAATGCTCATTTTTTAGGGTATCGAAAAAGCTTCTCAAGGTCTTAAATTCTGAACGAATTTGATTTTCATCGTCGGTATAGGTAGCCATTCCCATTACTCCAACTAGGCGAATGTTCTGCAGCGTTTTATAGATAGGATCGTTGATCAAGTTCATAGCTTCACTCATTGTTAACCCAAATTTGGCTTGTTCGCTAGCAATATGAAATTGCAGCAAGCAATTGATAATCCGGTTATTTTTAAGAGCTTGTTTATTTATTTCAACTAACAATTTCAAACTGTCCACTCCGTGAATTAAATCCACAAAAGGAGCTATGTATTTTACTTTGTTGGATTGCAGGTGTCCAATAAAGTGCCATTCGATGTCTTTAGGCAACGATTCTTGTTTTGCTACCAATTCTTGTACTTTATTTTCGCCAAAGATTCTTTGTCCGGCATGATAAGCTTCCATGAGATCTGCTTCGGGCTTGGTTTTCGAAACAGCGACAAGTTTAGTTGAACTTGGGATTGAATTTTTTATGCGTGCTAAATTTTCTTGAATAGCCATTGGTCTGTTTATTGCAAAAATAAGAAATCTTACAAAACAAAAAGTAGATGCGGGTTGTTTGTTTATAGGTTATTCTTAACATGAAATTTTAGATGTTCAAAGATCCAAAATTTAGCGTTTATAAAGTTCTAAATAGGGAAAAGGAAATGAGGGAGAAAAGAGGTGATTAGTTTTGAAAGAAATCGTCGATTATCTTTATTGCATTTAGAATTCTTTCTTGTCCTTGGCCACCAATTATTTTATAGTGCAATCCTTCTTTTTTTAATTCTTTTTCGTACAGCTTAAATAAATATTCTCTTTTGTTTGGATGCTCTCGCAGCGGATCGGCTTCCCAAGGAATATCGTTATTTGTTAACAGAAATAAATCGAAATCTTGTTCTTTGAATTGATCAAGAATCCATGGGTGAACTTTTTTGTATTTGACTTGACTCCAAATTTTTATAACTAAGAGTTCTGTGTCGACAAAGAGGAATGTATTCGCTTGACTCTGAGCTTTTGTGATAGCATCTTGTTGTTTTTTTGCAATTTGCAGCAAATCATTTTCGGTGTAATTTCTACCTAAGCCATTTAAATAATCACGAGCAATTTCAGGTACAAACTTAGTATTGTAGTAAGCTGCAAGTTGTTCTGCTAGCTTACTTTTACCAGTAGATTCAGGCCCAACAATAGCAAGTTTATAAAGCATCGTTTTGCGTTTTAATTTTATTATACCAACTGGAGTAGGCCATGATAGCTAAAACTAAAAAGAGGATGTATTGAATTCCTGTAAATCCATAGCCTTTCACAAAATACAGCGGAATAGAAACGATATTTCCTGCTATCCATAAAGTCCAGTTCTCTATTTTTTTATTGGCCATTAACCACATGGCGGCAAAAAACACGCCTGTTGTAAAAGTGTCTAAAAAAGGTGTTGCTGTCCTAAAGTCGGCAAGCGATCCGGAAGTTAAATTTCTCCATGCAAAGTCAATGCTCTCCTTAAAATTTAGATCTGAAGGCATTACATTGTAATAACGATAAACGAATATCACAAAAGCAGAAGTAAAAATAAAAATCCCCAAAGCTTTCAGCTTATCTTTTTTAGAAGTTCTACTGATTTTAATGTGATTCTGGTCTTGATCAATTATTTTCCCCCACATGTACCATCCGTAAATACTCATCAAAGTATAGTAGATGTTAATAATCAAATCGCCATATAAAGACCATTGTGAAAGCAAATACACATAAATGGCTGTGCTGATGATACCGGTTGGATAAACCAAGATATTTTCTTTACGAGCATAATAAACGCTAATAACACCAAAAAGAGCTGCTAAAAATTCAAGCAGAATGCTAAATACAGTCGAGTTTTGGTAAGGCGAAATTAGAAAATCGTAGATTTCATTCATTTGTATTAAGATGAATTTGTTGGTCTGAATTGATGATTTTTATAATAAAAACGGAATTAGGAATTTCAAATGCTTGTTCAATTTCCTTGGTTAATATCTTCATAATAACTGAAAATTCTCCAAAAACTTGAGTGCTCATTCTATTGGAAACAACTTTCATTTCAGGATAAGTCTTTAGCCGAGAAACAAAAACCAAAATGGGAGGAATAAACTCTTCTTGTAGCGGATAATAAGAAATCTCAACGGAGACAAGCATGCCATTTAGAATTAATAAAGAGCAAATGTAATTAATTTTAGCTTGATGTGTTTCTCCTTTTTAGTACCTAGTAAAGCAAAAAAAACCGTAAAATTGCAGCCAAAAACCAAAACATTGAAAAACACAAAATTCCAATTTACCAAAGTTGCTGATATCTCTGCGGCTCATTTGCTTCATGATATTTATTCTTCCTTTCTTGCTCCTCTAACCCCAATATTGATTGAAAAATTGAGTCTCAATTTCTTTTTAATTGGCCTTTTAACGGTTATTCAACGTTCGGCCTCTTTGCTGAACCCATTGATTGGCATCATCGTCGACAAAAAAGAATTGCGCTACTTTATTATTTTAACGCCTGCAGTTACTGCAATTAGCATGAGTATGATTGGGCTCGTTACCACTTTTTGGCAATTGGCAGGTTTGCTTATGATCATGGGAATCAGTTCTGCTTTTTTTCATGTACCTGGTCCTGTTCTAATCAAAAAGGTATCAGGCAATAAAACCGGACTGGGTATGAGTTTTTATATGCTAGCGGGAGAATTGGCAAGAGCAATTGGCCCAATCATCATTGTTTCAGCTGTTTCGTGGTGGGGACTGGAAAATACCTATCGATTAATTCCTGCCGGGATTATTGCTTCGGTTATATTGTTTTTTCGATTAAGAAAGTTGAAGGATTTTGATTTTAAAAAGCCCTCTTCATCTGTCAATTTGAAGCAAACGCTCAAAGAATTAAAAGGTTTTTTTATCGTGCTAACGGGTTATTCTTTTACCAGAGGATTGATGCGCGGATTATTGATTACGTTTTTGCCTGTTTATTTAACAAGCAAAGGAGAGAGTTTATGGGTTGCTGCTTATTCCTTGTCGATTTTAGAATTTGCAGGCGCAGCCGGAAGCTTGGTAGCTGGGGGTGTTTCTGATAAAATCGGACGCCGTAACACCTTGGTGTCTATAGCAGTAGTAACTCCTTTTTTGATGTTGTTTTACAATCAAACAGAAGGATTGTTGAATATTTTTATGCTCATGCTCATCGGATTTTTCATTTTTGGATCTGGACCGGTTTTACTTGCGCTTGTTCAGGAAAAAAACTCCGAACGACCAAGTTTTACAAACGGTGTTTACATGACCATTAATTTTGCACTCGGAGCAATTGCTGCTTTGCTTGTGGGTTGGCTTTCTGATTATATTGGTTTAGCACAAACTTTTCAATTAGCACCACTTTTTGCTGCCTTGGCTATTCCATTTGCTTTTTTGTTTAAAGATGCAAAACCAAAATTAAGCGAATAAATCCGAGGAACAGAAGCATGCAAAATACTTTTCGCCTTATCTTTGCCAAAAAATAGTAAAATGACTGATCAATTGCACAACCCATTTAAAAGATATACAATTACTTCGGCTTTGCCATATGCCAATGGACCAATACATATTGGACATCTAGCAGGAGTTTATATACCAGCCGATATTTATGCGCGCTATCTTCGATTAAATAACAAAGAGGTTTTGTTTATTGGCGGATCAGATGAGCATGGTGTTCCAATCACAATCAAAGCCAGAAAAGAAGGTGTTAGTCCACAAGATATTGTAGATAAATACCATGCAATTATCGAAAAGTCGTTTCAAGAATTAGGAATTTCATTTGATATTTATTCTCGTACTTCCAAGCAAATTCATCATGAAACTGCTTCTGAATTTTTTAAGAAATTGTACAACAATGGAAAGTTTATTGAGCAAAGTACAGAGCAATATTACGATGTAGAGAATAAGCAGTTTTTAGCTGATCGATATATTACAGGAACTTGTCCGCATTGCGCTTACGAAAAAGCCTATGGCGATCAGTGCGAAAGTTGCGGAACATCGCTTAGTGCAACGGATTTAATCAATCCAAAATCTGCACTTAGTGGAAATATTCCTCAATTAAAAGAAACTAAACATTGGTATCTTCCTTTAAATGAGTACGAACCTTGGTTAAAAGAGTGGATTGTAGAAGGACATAAAAATGATTGGCGTCCAAATGTTTATGGACAATGCAAAAGCTGGATCGACAATGGTTTACAACCCAGAGCTGTTACCCGCGATTTGGATTGGGGCGTAAAAGTTCCGGTAGCAGGAGCAGATGGCAAAGTGCTTTATGTTTGGTTTGATGCGCCGATTGGATACATTTCGGCCAGTAGAGAGTGGGCAGAAAAAACAGGCGGCGACTGGGAAAAATTTTGGAAAGACGATTCTTCAAAATTGGTTCATTTTATAGGGAAAGACAATATTGTATTCCATTGTATTATTTTTCCGGCCATGTTAAAAGCAGAAGGATCTTATATTTTGCCTGATAATGTGCCCGCAAATGAGTTTTTAAATCTGGAAAACGATAAAATTTCAACTTCGCGCAATTGGGCGGTTTGGTTGCATGAATATTTAGAAGATTTTCCGGGAAAGCAAGATGTATTAAGATATGTATTGACTGCAAATGCCCCGGAAACCAAAGACAATGATTTTACTTGGAAAGATTTTCAAGCAAAAAATAACAACGAACTTTTGGCCATTTTTGGCAATTTTGTCAATAGAACGCTTGTCTTAACACAAAAATATTACGAAGGCAAAGTTCCTGAACGAGGAGAATTAACAGATTTGGATCGGGAAACAATTTCAGAAATAGATAGCTATCCGAGTATAATTGGAAAAAGTATTGAAAATTATCGCTTCCGCGAAGCAATTACCGAGTTGATGAATCTTGCTCGTTTGGGAAATAAGTACCTAACTGAAACAGAGCCTTGGAAAACCATTAAGCACAACGAAAAAAGAGTGGAAACGATTTTGAATATCGCTTTGCAGATCAGTGCAAACCTGGCTGTTTTATCAAGTCCTTTTCTTCCTTTTTCAGCAAACAAACTAGCTCAAATGCTAGGCATGAAGAAAGAAATAAAATGGGAAGAAGCCGGAAAGATGGACTTAATTCAGTCTGGAGTTATTTTGCCAAAACCAGAACTTTTGTTTGAGCGCATCGAAGACCTAGAAATTGAAGCCCAGGTTCAGAAGCTTTTAAATACAAAAAAGGAAAATAGTGCTCAAGCAGCTATTGCGGCTCCGGCAAAAGAGAATATCAATTACGAGGATTTTAGCAAAATGGATATTCGTGTGGGAACTATTCTAGAAGCAGAAAAAGTTGCTAAAACGAAAAAGTTGCTAAAATTAAAAATAGACACGGGAATTGATCAAAGAACCATTGTTTCTGGTATTGCAGAGTTTTTTCAGCCCGAAGATATTATTGGGAAACAAGTGAGTGTGCTGGTTAATCTTGCTCCAAAAGATTTACGCGGTATTGAATCACAAGGAATGATTCTCATGGCGGAAGATGCAGATGGCTCCTTAAAGTTTGTAGCTCCAATCTCCACCACCAAAAATGGTAGTGAAATAAAGTAACATTTTCTTAAAAAAACAGGAACTCATCGTTTTTTGATTTTTTAAAAGCCCGATTTTCAATTTCTTCTAAACCCTTATCTAAACAAGGTTTTTTTGAGGAATAGAGGCTTGCATTCAATATTTTTTTATATTCGCTCCATTATTAACTAAAAAACCAATTGCAATGAATAAAAAATTACTGCTTTTTGTAAGTTTATTTCTCGCTAGTACTTTTGCTTTTTCCGGAGGCTTGGTAACAAATACCAATCAGAGTACAGCATGGACACGAATGCTTGTTCGTGACGCATCTACCGGCATCGATGCTGTTTTCTATAATCCAGCCGGTTTATCAAAATTATCTGATGGTTTTCATTTCTCAATCAACAATCAATCATTATTTCAAACTCAAAACATTACGAGTACATTTCCTTACTTAAATGGACAAGATTACGAGGGTACTGTTAAAGCACCTATGTTTCCAGGTGTTTATGGAGTTTACAAAACAGGCAAAGTAGCCCTTTCTTTTGGATTTAATCCAGTAGGAGGAGGAGGAGGAGCCACTTTTGATGCTGGTTTACCTTCGATGGAAATTCCTTTTGCCGGTTTAGTTCCCGCTTTAGGCGGAGCTCTTGCACCTTTAGGAGGTTCTGTAACAGGATATAATATGAATATGTTCTTTGAAGGTTCTTCGGTTTATTTTGGTCTTCAAGCTGGTGTTACTTACGAAGTAAACGATTGGCTTTCTGTGTATCTTGGTGGTCGATATATCATGGCTAAAAACACTTATAATGGATACATCAAAGATGTTACCTTAACAACAAATGCAGGTGAATTAGCTCCTGGTGTTTATGTTGGAAGTTATGCATCTGCTGCTGCTGCAAATGCTGTTTTGGCAACAGGTGGAGGAGATGGATTAAGCCCAATTATCGCTGGTGGCGGTGGCGCTTATACATTTGCACAACTAGAAGGTGCTGGTTTTATTACAGCAACTCAACGTGCTCAAATTGAAGGCGGTTTATTAGCTATGGGTGTTCCTCAAACATCTATTGATGCGATGTCGGCTGCTGTAGCTCAAGCTACTTTTTATGGTATTGCTGCTCAATTAAGCGCTGCCTCTGCTCAACTTAGTGGTATCGCTTCTCTTTTAAATGTAGTTACTGCTGATCAAGAAGCAGATGTTGTTCAAAAAGGCGATGGTTTTACTCCAATTATTGGTGCAAACCTATCATTTATGAATAATAAATTAAACGTTGGTATCAAATATGAATTCCATACTAAAATGAATTTGGTTGACAATGTTGCCAATGTTGGTGGTAAAGAATTGGGTTTTATCGACGGTGTTGACATGAATACAGGTATGCCTACCTACATGTTCCAAGACGGAAATTTAACCAAAGCTGATATTCCTGCTTTCTTATCTGTTGGTGCAGCTTATCAAGCAACTGATAAATTGAATGTGACTGTTGGTGTTCATACTTATTTTGATGAAAATGCCAATTGGGCAACCAATGATGATGGAAACGCAATGGTAAATGGAAACTTCTTGGAGTATGGTCTTGGTTTAGAATATGCAATTACTGATAAATTCTTATTAAGCGCTGGTTATTTAGGAACCAAAACAAATGCTACTGAATTTTACCAAGATGATTTAAGTTACAGTCTTGATACTTATACCATTGGTGGTGGTGGAGCTTTCAAATTGAGCGATACTTTTACTGTTCAGTTTGGTGCTTTCTCAACTCAGTATAAAGATGCAACCTACAATAAAAGCTACACTTTGTTAGATGGCGTAACAGCAGTTCCTTATACTGAAACATATGCTAAAAAAACTTGGGCTTTTTCTCTAGGTGTTGATATTAGCTTAGGTGGAAAGAAATCAGAATAGTCTTTCTCAACAAATTAATAAAAGAAGCTCCGCTAGGCGGGGCTTTTTTTATGTTTCAGCCTGAGATATTAAAAAAAAACACAGGAATGAGTACCTTTACCAAGGAAACGACTTAATGTAAATTACCTAATCAAAAAAGAATAAAATGGAATACACGATAGCCTATTTTGCTTGTTGCGAGGATAAAACAATTAAAGAGCGTTCAGTTGCTATATTGAATGATTTCTTTGCGGATGATAGCTATGATTTCGATCAAAATGCATCGGTTTTATTTATTGCAAGTGGAGGTTCGGAAAACTTTGCAATCGAAAATGTACAAAATCAAAAAGACGTAATTTTGCTTTGTCACCGAGAAAATAATTCCTTCGCGGCAGCAATGGAAATAGCTTCTTTTTTAAGAAATAAAGAAGTGCGAGTGTCCTTTATTGATGTATTTGCGCCCAATGCGAATTCGGATTTTAAAGAAATAATCCAAGTAAATAAGGCCATAGCGAGTTTGTATTCGCAAAAAGCAGCTTTAATCGGCGAAGTTTCGGATTGGTTAATCAATTCGGATATCGAGGATCAACTTATCAAATCAAAGTTGGGAGTTGATTTAGAGCGATTGCCGTGGAATGATTTAGGCGATTATAATACAAAAACTTCTTCCGAAGAATTTTTGAAGCACTTTTCTGATTTTGATCCAAAACCTTTGCAGCATAGCGCTAAAGTATATTCCTTATTAGATGAAGTGATTAAAGAGCACAAGCTTTCAGCAATTAGCGTGGAATGTTTTTCGATGGTGAAAAGAGATCGAGTAACTGCTTGTTTGCCGTTGGCGGTTTTAAATAAAAGGAATGTCGTTGCTGCTTGCGAAGGCGATATTTGCAGTCTAATTGGTAAAATGATTATCAGATCACTTACTCAAATAATTCCTTGGCAAGCCAACGTAGCAGAAATCAAAGAAAGTCAGATTCTATTTGCACATTGCACGGCGCCGCTCAACTTACTTTCATCCTTTAGTATTACAACTCATTTCGAAACCAATGTAGGCACAGCCATTCAAGGAGCTTTTAAAAGAGGAAAAGTGGGTGCTTTTCGCATAAATGCTACTTTAGATCAATATATGTTAATAGAGGGCGAAGTAACCGAAACACCAAGACATTCCTTTGCTTGTCGTACCCAGATTGAATTTGCAACAACAAAAGATCAAGCTAAATTATTAAAAAACAAAGCGTTGGGGAATCACCATTTAATTTTTCCGGCAGCCTTCATTCCCCTTGTTGAGCGAATGATGGATCAATTGCAAGTTAAACGAGTTGTTTAAGATTTAATCAGTTAAAGCATTCAACTCGGCACTAATTTTACTTGCTAGTTGACAATTATTATAAACCAAGGCAATATTCGATTCTAAGGATTTTCCATCAGTAAGTTCAACTACTTTTCCTAGTAAATAGGGTGTTTGTTCTTTGCCTTTAATTCCCAATTGATCCATTTCGAGTAATGCTTGGTCAATCGCTTTGTTGATGAATTCGTTCTCCAACGAATACTCTTCAGGAATCGGGTTCGTTACTAACATTCCACCATTTAGCGAAAGTGCTAATTTCGTTTTTAGCACATTGGCAATTTCTTTGGGCGTGTCAATTTGGAAATTCACGTTAAAATCAGAGGTTCTGCTGTAAAATGCAGGCAATTTTTTTGTTTGGTAACCAATTACAGGAACGCCTTTTGTTTCTAAATATTCCATAGTTAGGCCTAAATCCAAAATTGATTTGATACCTGCACAAACCACAAGCACATTGGTGATTGCAAGTTCTTCTAGATCGGCAGAAATATCAAAACTGGTTTCTGCTCCGCGGTGTACGCCTCCAATTCCGCCGGTTGCAAAAACTTTTATGCCGGCCAAACTTGCAATATACATGGTTGCAGAAACCGTAGTTGCTCCATCAATTTTATTTGCAACATTAACAGCAATATCTCTTCTAGAAGTTTTAACAATTTGAGTTCCTGTTTTTCCTAAATAGTTTAACTCATCTTTCGAAAGTCCAACTTTTAACTTGCCGTTTAGAATGGCAATAGTTGCCGGAACACTTCCGTTTTCGCGTACAATTGCTTCGCAACGCATGGCTGTTTCTACGTTTTTCGGGTAAGGCATTCCATGCGAAATGATCGTCGATTCTAACGCTACAATGGAGATTTCGTTTTCTGTGGCGTGAAGAACTTCTTCGTTAAATTCGATGTATTTGTTCATAGTTTTCTACTTCTTTGATGTTTAATAGTTCGCTAGTGGAGTTATTCGATTTTAAGGTAATATGAGCAACTCGATTGGCGTAATCGAGTTTTTGATCGTCGGTGAAATGATGAAGCATTCCGTGCACATATCCACTTAAAAAAGCATCACCTGCTCCGGTTGAGTTGACAATTCGCTCAATAGCAAGTACGGGTTTTTTTAGCAAAATAGAGTTCTTACTTAAAATAATATCTTGGTCTTTATTGGTGATTAAAAGGGTTTTTGCTCCTTTATGATGAAGGTCTGCTAATTGTTTTTCTGTTTCGATTTCTGTTGATAGGGTGCTTAATTCGATTTGATTTAATTTGAGAATCGAGATTTGATCTAAATGCTCTTCCAATTTTTTCACCTTCTTGGTACTTACTCCTTCCATAATAATAGTTTTATCGTGATGAGTAATTAAAAGATAGTGCAGGGCTTCCGTTTCTAAATTGGTATCGATGATGATAAAATCAAATTCACGAATGTATTCCTCTTTGGTTTTAAGAAAAGAAATATTCATCTCTTTGGTAATGTCCATATCATTTAATCCCAACAATAAATCATTTTTCTGATCCATGATAGCTAGATAAACGCTGTTCGATTGATTATTAAGAAAAAGCGAACTGGAAATGTTTATCCCTAACTTTTCTAGACTATCCTTCGCGGCGACAGAAAAAACGTCATCTCCAAAAACAGTCAAAAAATGAACTTCGTTTTCTAAGCGACTAAGGTTTTCGGCAATATTTCTTCCCACTCCACCAAAAGCGATATGGATCTTTACGGGATTGGAATCCTGATAAGTATAGGCATGATCTGAATTTGCAAAAATATCAATGTTCTGTGCGCCGATTACTAAGACCTTTGACATGCTTGGGTTTCTTTACGGATAAATAATGCGTTAAATTAATTAATTGGCGGTTACAAAAAAAGGAAATAAACAAAACTTAATGGTTGTAATTATAAACTAAGCGTATCGAGTTTAAAAAAGTACCCCGAACGATCAAAAGTTGCAACCAGAAGTCCTATTTGATGGAACTAAGGCATATATTTACTTATTAAAAAAATAGATTATTAAAAGAAAACGTTGTCTAAAAAGAATAAAATTATACTCCCACCACATGTCTATTAAAGTGTTACAAATTATTTTTGTAGGAAATTAATAGTTTTCGTTCCTTATGAAGGAATAATTTGACTCTTTGTGAGTGGGATTGAGATACTAATTGTTGTTCCTTCACCAACATTACTATAAATTTTCACTTTGCCACCATGAAGTTTTACCGATTCATTAACGATACTTAATCCTAACCCGTTTCCTGTATATTCAATTGTGTTTGAGGCTCTGAAAAACGGCGTAAATAGATACTGTTGATCATTTTTGGGAATACCTATGCCATTATCTCGAACAAGAATTGTTAATAGTTCTTCTTTTTTAATAAGGTGGCATTCTATTTTTGGATCTTTAATACTGTATTTAATCGAATTAGAAAGCAAATTATTTAATATTTGGCGAATATGCTCGGGATCTGCATATATTTCACAGTTGTCGATATTTTTTATTATCTCAATGACTGTATTTTCTTTTGCAATTTCTTTGAATTCTCCTATAATGATTTTAAGCAGCTTTACTATATCAATATTTTGTGGATTAAATTTCATTTTTCCTTGTTGGGCTTGAGAAATTTGCAAAACATTTTCAACAATACCTGTTAGATGTATCACTTGTTGTTTGATTTTTTGAATTCGAAGTTTTATTTGATCTTCGCTCATTTTACTCCAAAATTCATCTAGCGAATCGCTGGTAATTAGGATGTTTGCAAGCGGTGTTCTGAACTCATGCGAAGCGTTTGAAACAAATCGCGACTTTAGATCGTTGAGTTCTTTTTCTCTATGAATTGTTTGTATTAAACTTTCTTCTGCCAATTTAAATTGGGTTAAATCGTTAAATTTGCCTACTATACGTTGCGTTTTTTTATCTTTCTCAAACGTAACGAGCTTTCCTTTATTTTGCACCCAGCGAATAGAGCCTGTTTTTGTAATCATTCTACAAGTACAATCAAAATAACTTGTTTTCCCTAATACATGTTCTTCTAATTGGTTTTGAATCAAGATATGATCTTCCGGATGAATCAACGCTAAATAGCCGTCAAAATTATCTTTAATTTCTCCTGGTTCATAGCCAAGATTAGAACGCCAATCATCATCAAAAACCATTTTCCTTGTTTGTATATTTAATTCCCAAACGCCTTCTCTTGCATTCCCAATTGCAAGTTTTAAACGTGTTTCGTTTTCCAAAATAGTATTTAGCATTTGTCGACGCTCAAATGCGTTGGAAATAATATGCGATAACAACCTTAAAAGCTCTACTTCGTCTGTTTCCCATACTTTGTTTCTAGCGCACTCATCAAACCCTACAAAGCCATAAAAATCTTTCTGATTATAAAGAGGATATACCAATATGGATTTAATATTTTGTGGTTCTAATATTGCAAGCAGGTCTTCTGGTAAAGTATAAATGTCTGTTGAAAAAACTCTCCCTTCATTTAGTAGCATATTTTTCCAAGAAGGTATTATTTTGTACGGAATTTCTTGCAAATCATTTATTACAGATTCTATTCCGTAATTACACCATTCAAATGTATTGTTTGTATGAGTACCAGTTTTGTTATCTTCAAAAATATAAGTGCGACTAACGTTCGTATGTTCACCAATCCATTTCAGTATTATGCCTAAACGATCGTAAAAATTTGGATTGTTTAATTCTTGGGAAACGTTTGCCAATAGTCTTTGTTGCAGCATTTGATGCTGTATTTTCGCTTCCTTATTTCCGTATCGTTCAATTTGATTAATTGTAACAAATAAATACGGTTGTTTATTTATATCGAATGGGTTTATATCCACAATCAAATGAAAAACAAGGCCTTGCTTACTATTCACAAACAGATCAAAGTCTTTTATACTTAGTTTTATATTAATCATTTCGCGCAGTTGATTAATCTGACTTGGAATATGAAAAATGTCTATATCATTTATCGATTGGTAGAGAAAGTCCATTTTTGTAAATCCCAATAATTTTAGTGCAGTATCGGTTATTCCTACAAATCTTTCTGTTTCTAAATTGTATATAAATAGCTGTGGATTAAATAGTTCAATGCCTGCTGAGGATTGTTTGAAAACTTTTTTTACTACAGCCATATTTCTGCTAATTCCTATCAACACATCTTTTCCATACCAAGTGGTTTTAAAAACAGTGGTTTCCACTGGAATATAAGTCCCATCATTCGAGATTAATGGATATCTGCAATAACGCTCCTTATCTTCTAACATGAGTTTGATTAATTCTGAGGCTTTAGACTGATACTCGGGAGGGTGTATTTCTATTATGTGCTTGTTTATGAGATTTCTATAAGGATATTTTAGTACATGAATAACGGCGTCATTTACATAAATAATTTTACCTTCCATATCAAGTATAAAAGCCATATCGCCTAAAGATTCTAACGTTATGGCATGATTTTGTGCTGGTGATATACTTTGATCCAAATTCATAGGATATTGTGTTTTATAATAAGGAACATCATTTTGTTTGCTCATGTTGTAAGAATTCGTAAAGTTTATAAAAGTTTGACTTCTATTGGCAACACAATTAAACTTTGATTCGTATTTTATGTGGGCAATATGTGGACAAAAAGGAGGATAAGTTATAAAAAATGATTTTTTTTGATTCATCGATGAGGTCCCAATTATCAAATCGCTTTTTTTAATAACTATTTCTGTAAAAAAGGAAATCTTACCGCAAGAAATAATAGATTGTGGAATATGCCGACCAAATTAATCTATGATATTATCGTTTTGCTTTAGATTGCATGATTAATCTAGCGCGTTTTTGTGTTTTAGGGTTATTAGTAAATTGTTGAAAGGGTTCTAGTTTCTTGTTTTAAACTTTATCCTTGTACTTTTTAAGCTTTATTTGCTGGAATACTTACTATAATATGTGTGCCTTTTTCAACTGTCGTATCTATAACCAAACGGCCACTATGCGATTCAACAATTTTCTTTACAGTAGCTAAGCCTAGTCCAAGTCCTTGTTGTTCTTGCTCTGTACGATTAAACTGCATAAAGGCCTCTATAGAATTTACCTCCTCTTTTGGAAAGCCTACGCCTTCGTCGGAAATAGAAAAAAGGTAAAGATTTCTATCTAGCTCTCCTTCTATCGTGACAGGAGTGCCTTTTTCTGAAAAGTTAAATGCATTTTCAATAAGTTCTTTCAATAGTATATTAAACTCTTCAAATTCTATTTTTGCATAAGCATCTTTAATTCTTAATACAAGATCATCTGATCTTTCGTTTTTCTTGGCTATTGCGTTTGCAACGCAGGAGACCGTATCTGGAATTTGGGTTAAAAGAGGTCCTGTATACTCTTTTTCGGGCCTTGCCAATAATTGAAGGTAAAAGATGTATTTCTCAATAATATGTATTAATCTATTGCCACTCAATTCTAAAATAGAGCCGATTTCTTTTAATTCATTCGGAGTAAGCGTATCAGAATAATCTTTTAGTGTGGGGCCAAAAGCTACAATACCGTTCAGTGGCGTCCTAAGTTCATGTGGCAAATGTTTAAGAATGTTGTTTCTAAGTTGATCATTCTTCTTTGAAGTTTCTTGAATGAAATGGTTAGACTTTTGTAAACGTATTTTTATTGCCTCCAATAATTTTTCTTTCTGGAATGGTTTTGTAATATAGTCATCTACACCTAAAATCATCCCTTCACGAATTTTTTCTTTTTCAGCTAGAGCGGTTAGAAAGATAAAGGGTGTAAAAAGAAAAGAAATATCTTTTGTTAGATTTTTATAAACAGAAATGCCGTCCATTATAGGCATTAATATATCACATAATATTAAATCGGGACGATGTCTTTTTGCTTTTTCAATTCCCTCTTTCCCATTTTTTGCCTCAAGGGTTTCATAGCCTTCAAAACGCAGAATGTCTATAATTTCTTCCCTTAATTCCTTTTCATCATCAATTACTAATATTCTTGGTGTATTCATAAATTTTTAATTATGGGGGGATTGTAGCATTTATTTAGTTAAACAAGTGAAAATACACTAAGATTGGATTATAATATTGCCCAAAAATTTTATGTAAAATAATAGTCTTTCTTTTTATATAAACCGGCTTGGCTTAAACGCTTATTAATATGAAAAACTAAACTGGGATATTTCAAATGGATTTGCTGATCATCAACTAACTTATCTGACGGCGTGTTAAATAAATTAAAGTCAGATAAAAAAATGAATGGGATATTTTTTGTTCTTGATTCTTTTTGAATGCTGTTATAAATATCGTAACCACTTAATTCTTTCGTTTTTTCATTACACAGTACAATATCAGGAAGCAGTGCGTTAATTATTTCAATGGCTTTGCTTCCTGATATTTCTGAGAATACATTGAAGCCTTCTATTTGAAGGTGTTTTTGCATTGTTTTTTGTTTATATTCATCCTTTTCAATGAGTAAAATCAATTTTTTTTTCTGAAAAGATAACTTTTTTCTGAAATTAGATGTTTTTTGCTTGTGTTCCTTTGTGAGTTCCATATTGAATTGATAGTTAAGATTAATTATTTTAACTTAATTTTACTTGAAGACTTCTTTTAGAATAGAGGAGTATAGTTGTATATGTGTAATGTAGTTAATATTTGAAATCCAAAAAACAAATATACGCCCGTTATTTTCGAAATAGGATGCTCATTACGAGGGCAATATGTGGACTCAAAAAAGATTTTAGTATGAAAAAAAGAAAAATAGTTTTATATAAAATTTAAGCCAAATTTGTAATGTCCATATTGTGTCTTATGCTTATTGCTTCAAATAAGGCTAATTCATACAAAGTGAATTGTGTCGTTTATTTCGATTAGTATTTTTATTCAACTTTCTAAAAGGAAGTTTCAGAAACCAGAGCATTAGAAGAATAATTACGCATTTAACTATTTAAACCAACCAGATAAAATGCTTAAATATTATTATTTAATGCATGTAATTTTGCGCCCAGCTTGTCTTCCTTATTTAGCCCCATTTTCTTTTTTAAACGATATTTGTTCTTCCGTACACTGGATGAGTCGATATTTAAGAGAGATGAAATTTGCTGTGTATTTAAGTTTAAAATAATTGCAGTACATAGCGTTAAGTCATTTTGAGTTAACTGGGGGTAGACTTTTAATAACTGATTTATAAAAAAAGGATTGGTTTGATTAAATTTTAACTGAAGTAAATTAATATTTGTAGTTAAGAGGTTAGGGTTTTTTATTTCGTTGCGTAATTGCACTAGAAGTAATTCTTCTGAAGATGACAGTTGTGGTTTTTCAAGTTCTGTTTCCACTAAGTTTTTGAGTTGATTTATGATATTCACAACTTCAAAAGTTTTCAGTATATTATTGTTGTTTTCAAAATTCTGAAAATTCAATTTCATTTCTAAATCAACCGATTTTCGCTCTAACAGATCGACAGCATCCTGTTTGTTATTTAATAAAGTTTCTAGTTCTGCAGCACGTTGTTCTAAAGAAGCCTTTACGGATTCTATCCCTTGTTTTATTTTATCTTGAATTCGGTATTCACGCTTTTCTCTTGCTTTAATTGCGGCACGCAATTCTTTTATTGTAAAAGGTTTGGTGATATAATCATCAGCACCCATTTCCATTCCTTTTCGCGAAAAATTCCGATCGGCCAGCGCAGTAATAAAAATAAAAGGAGTTAAAATAGTTTCGGGTGTGCTTCTTATTTTTTTAAGCACTTCCATACCGTCCATCTCTGGCATCATAATATCACAAATAATTAAATCAGGCAATTGACTAAAGGCTATATTAAGCCCCTCTTTCCCATTAGCGGCATCAAAAACAATGAAGTTTTCAAAATTTAGTATATCAACTATTTCATTTCTTAAATCATTTTCATCTTCGATAATAAGTATCTTGTTAATTTCCATAGCGATTTAGTTTAGAGGTAAATAAATGCTTACCGTTGTACCTTTTTTAATTTTACTATAAATGAGCATCTTTCCTCCATGCTTTTTAACTGCCTCATTTACAATGCTAAGTCCCAAACCTGTTCCTGGAATGCCTGTAGTATTATTTCCTCGGGTAAATGGATCAAGTATACTCTTTATTTCGGTGGCAGGTATCCCAATTCCTTTATCAGCCACTTTTATAAGGATGTTTTTTTCAGACTCTTCAATATTTAAAAACACCTTACTCCTCGAAAATTTTAAAGCATTAGAAAGTAGATTCATTATTATTTGGCGCATTAAGCCTATGTCTAGATTTATGATGAAAGATGGAGAAAAAGAAGAAAAAATAATGCGTTTCACTTTTTTGGATTCTTCAATTTCTACTGCAAGTGATTTTGAAAATTCAATCAAATCAAAAGTGCTTAGGTTTAAATTTTGAGCCCCTTCTTGTAATCGGCTGAGACCTAATATATCTTCAACAATAATTGTGAGGTTATTTACTTGTTCTTTTATTTTAGTCAACCTTTTATTTATGTCTTCTTCGGTCATTTTTGCTCTATAATCAGAAAGTACTTCTGTAGCGGCTAAGATAGTAGATAAGGGAGTTCTGAATTCGTGTGAAGCAATAGAAACAAAACGAGATTTTAATTCAACGAGTTCACGTTCTTTTTCTATCGTATGATGGAGTTTTGCTTCAACTTCTTTATTATAAGTGATATCGGTATGCGTTCCAATCATACGCGTTGGCCTGTTTTTACTATCCCTAGTAATCACTTTTCCTCGATCAAGAACCCAAATATAATTTCCCGATTTATGTTTCATTCGGTGTTCAGAAAGATAGTTTTTCGTTTTGCCGGAAAAGTGGTCGTTAAGATACGTGTAACATTCTTGTAGATCATCCGGATGCACTCGTTTTGACCACTCTGAAATAGAAGAGCCAAATTCGTCAGTTTCATAGCCCAACATCCTTTTAAGAGAATTGGAATAAAAAACCTCATCTGTTAATAAATTCCAATCCCACACACCATCACCAGCACCTTCTAGAGCATACATCCACCTTTGGTCACTTTCTTGCAAAGATTTTTGAAGGGCGATTTGTTCGGAAATATCATTTTTAGCAACAATAAAATGTGATAATTCTCCGTGTTTCCCTATTACAGGAGTAATGATTTGATTTTCGTAGTACAGGCTTCCGTCTTTTCTTTTATTTACTAGATGTCCTTGCCATGTTTCTCCTGCTTTTATAGTTTTCCATAATCCTTTATAAAAAAGTTTGGATTGAATACCGGAATTAAAAATTTTAAAATTTTTACCAACTAATTCTTGGGGAGAGTAACCGGTTAGTCTATTAAACGCCTTGTTAGTCCACTCAATTTCCCCTTTGTTATTTGCAATGCAAACGCTATATGTTATACTTTCAAATGCAACATTTTGAAGCCGTAAAGTAGCTTCTTGATGATTTTTTTTTGTGATGTTACGATATAACCAAAGGTGGCCATTTAATTTTCCATCTTTCTTCATGTGGATGTAATCACGCACAAATATTTGCCCATCCCGAAATAAGATTTCTTCATCTATAACAGATTTGCTTTGGTTCAAAATAAGGTCGATATTATCAACAAATCCTTGAGGATCTGCGACTAAATGTTTTGAATTTTCGGCAGAACTCGCGCAATTAATGCCGATCAAATTTTCTGGGGCCTCCGGAATTTGAAATATTTCACAAAAAGGTTTATTTATATGTGTAATGTTTCTGTTCGCATCTTCAAATAGGATACCTATTTGTAAGTTATCTATTAGAGTATTTAATTGCTCAATGGAAAAGTCTTTTTGTTTAACCAATATAGCCTGCTTATAATATTGATCTTTTGCTTTTTCATAAACCAAGCAGGCTTTAATGCTGTTTCCAAACATTTCCATTATCGCCCTCATTTTATTTATTTCTGGCAATGTAAAGCCATGGTTGTTAAAAGAATATAGCTTTATAAATCCAAAATCTTGCAGTTTGTAAATTACAAAAGAGCCTGTATTTACGTTATTTTCGAAAGTTAATTGATCAAATAGCTCTTCTCCATACTTCGAGTGAATGATTTTGTCTTTTGTTAGTAAATTATAGATTATATGGTGTTTTGGAATTTTAGTAGTTTTTGTATAATTTAAAGGTGTTGAATAATATAAAAAATATTCTTCAGATTTTTTGTGGGTATCAAAAGTGGCAGTAATTCGATTTAACCATACAGAAACATTTGTGAAGTTCTTCCTAAACAAAATTAGATCGGCAAAATCGACAATAGTCTCATGTAGATTAAGAGATTGCCCCATATTCAATGCTAATTCGTATAGCAAGGATATATCTTTAAATAAATTTTCTTTTTTTTGATTACTCATTAAACAAGCCCAGTAAGATGGTTTTATTAAAAAATTCAAGATTCGATTGATTATAAGATGAAATCTCGCCTAAAGTTAGTGCGCCTTCAAGTTTAATATCAAGGTTCTTGTGTTTAAATGCGTCAGTTATGAATTCTAATTCCAGCTTAAAACCGTTTTCTAGGAAAAGAGTTCTTGAAATACAATCAAAAATAAGCGATGACTTAGCTTGTGAAATTTGCTCTGCGGCTTCATTCGTTGCATCAACTGCAGCGCTTAATAAACTCACTTGGTTTCCTTTAAGTATATCAAGTGCTGAATTTACAGGAATATCACCAACGCAAATAATATGGCCTAGATCGTTTACCTTAAGAGGGTCTCTAACAATGTATTCACAGTTATCTTTACTTATGCCAAAAGGGTATCCTTTTGAGATTTCAAAAAAATTCTCCGAGCTAATAGACGCATTATTGTCACTGTCAATTATTTTTTTATAAACTTCAAATGGATTTTGCCAGTTCAATTCAAGTATAATGTTTTTGTTTGTTCGAGTGGCTATAATAGGGCCGTAAACATATGTCCATCCATGTTTAATTCCAAGGTTAATTGTTTGTTCTGTAAATAATATTATTGCAGCATCTTTAAAAAAACCCTCGTTAGAAAATACACATGGCTCTTGTTTTAACGAGATCAAGCCTGCGCCTCCCCCTATATAATTTACGGTGTTTCCCAGCTTATGAAATAGTACTTTTAAGAATAAAGTAATTCCACTTGATAATCCATCTGCTAAAATTAAGGCAGTCTGCCTGTTATTCTTACCTTCAAAAACGAAATTAGGTATTTTAGGGAGATCGATCTTTGACTTGTTTAATTCGCTAATAAGGATAGGGGCTCCATTAGCCCTGAATTTCTTAATAAGTACTCCTTCATCAGTTTTTGTGTTGCCAATTATTAATCCTGGGAATACGCCACCCATAAAAACGATGCCCTGATTATTTGCTATACTGATAAACTCATCAATATTCCATTCTGTTTTTTCCCCCGCCAGAATAAGAAATACATCTGTACTTTCTTTCATTAAAGATAAAAGTTCTTTAATAATTATTTGGTTGCTTGGTTTTTTTATGTATCTCATGAATTCTTATTACTTCGCTTATAAAATGTTGAGTAACGATCATCGCTTTTCTTGAAGAATGAATTGTTATAATTTTCTTATAGAATAGTATCTAAAATTATTATTATGTAAACAAACAAAAATACATATTTAATAACAGATTTCTTTTTTGAAATTATAGACATATTGTAGACATGCCTACAAAAGAATAGCGGATAGCTATATTTAAGGAAGTAATATAAACTTGTTTGTTAAGCAAATATTTTCTTTAAATGATTATTATTTGAAAATTTCAATCCTATTTTGAGCTCAGGGATAAAGTGTATCATTTTGGCCAAGTAGGTTTTCGAAAGGTCTGAAAAAAACAAGAGATCGTTTTCGACCTCTTGTCTCGTTTGGTACCCCCAACAAGACTCGAACTTGTATTTAAAGTTTAGGAAACTTCCGTTCTATCCCTTGAACTATGGGGGCAATTTAGTCGGCAAATTTACACCTTTTTTCTGAAAGGAATTTAGCTGATTTTACAAAATGCTAAAACATTTGCTTAAAGAAAGTAGTTAATTGCTATTCGAATTTTAGTTATATTCGCTTAAAAACATAGCGTTATGACTTTATATTTTTGGTTAACTTGGATTGCGTTGGCCTTTGTTATAGGTTTGATTACCAAAACAACGAAACTCGGATTTTGGGGAGGCTTTTTACTTAGTGTATTTCTTACGCCACTGCTTGGACTTTTAATTGCTTTAACCTCTAAATCAAAAGTGAGCGCAAAAAAATAAGGAAATCGTAAGTTGGGAATTCCTAAAAAGAAAATCCTCCGTAATAATCTTGGGTGTCGTTTCGTCTTCCACTGATCTTTTCGAGAACAGTCATTTTTTCTTCATTCGTGTATTTCGACCAATCTCCTATTTCATCCAGGCTTCTTTTACAACCAATACAAATGCCATTTGAGTCAGTTCGGCATACGTTTATACAAGGGTTTTTTATATCGTGCATGTGGTTTATTTAGATTAATTATAAATAAATGCAAAGAAATAAAAAATTGTTCAATTATTAAAAAGAAGGTGAATACATAATTATCAAAAAATTAGAATTGTCCGAAAATAGGCTCAAATCGGGCTTGAATTCCTTATGTATGCATAGATATTTTGATTGAAAATCAGCATGTTTCATTCAAATGCCATCGAATAGTTCGATTTGTGATTGTAAAAGAAAAGACTAAGGCGCTGAAATAAAGCATCTAAGAGAATCAATCTAAATTTATTCTATTTTATGCTTAAATTTGGATAATTAGATGTCTATTGTTTTTTGATTAACAAATAAGAGCTAATTTTGTGAACTGAAAAACAATAGATCAAAAACTCGTTTATCTTAAAATAATAGTATGATACCAAAATCAATTGAACACATCGGAATAGCTGTCGAAAATTTAGAAACAAGCATCGCGTATTATGAGCAAATACTTGGTGTAAAATGCTATGCTATTGAAGAGGTTGCCGATCAGAAAGTAAAAACAGCCTTCTTTAAAATTGGCGAAACCAAAATTGAACTCCTCGAATCAACAGATCCGGAAGGCCCAATTGGAAAGTACATTGCCAAAAAAGGACCTGGAGTTCACCACATTGCTTTTGCTGTGGAAGATGTTGACCAAGCATTACAAGAAGTAGAAGAGAAAGGTGTAAAGTTAATTGATTCAAAATCAAGGCCCGGAGCGGAAGGATTACAGATCGGTTTCTTGCATCCGAAATCTACAGGTGGCGTTTTAACAGAATTTTGCGGAAAAAATAAGTTGTAAGACTTTAAAAATAATTATGCAGATAAAATCTAAAATTAACAAATTGATCGCCTTGCGCGAAGAAGCTGCTAAAGGTGGTGGAGAAAACAGAATTAATGCTCAGCATGAACGCGGGAAATTTACGGCTCGTGAACGAATTGATGCTCTTTTGGATGAAGGTAGCTTTGAGGAGTTTGATATGTTTGTGACACATCGAAGTACTAATTTTGATATGGATAAAACCCATTTCTTAGGAGATGGAGTAATCACCGGTCATGGTACAATCGACGGGCGTGTAGTCTACGTCTATTCTCAAGATTTTACGGTTTTTGGAGGTTCCTTATCAGAATCTTATGCTAAGAAAATTTGTAAAATTATGGATCAGGCTATGTTGGTTGGAGCGCCATTAATTGGCATCAACGATAGTGGGGGAGCACGTATTCAGGAAGGGGTTAATAGCTTGGCAGGTTATGCCGAAATTTTTCAGCGAAATATTATGGCTAGTGGTGTAATCCCTCAAATTTCAGCCATTTTCGGGCCTTGTGCGGGAGGTGCAGTTTATTCGCCTGCTTTGACAGATTTTGTGATCATGAGTAACAAAACCAGCAATATGTTTGTTACCGGACCAAAAGTGGCCAAAGCAGTTACTGGCGAAGAAATTTCGACCGAAGATTTGGGTGGTGCAAATGTGCATGCGGCAAAATCGGGAGTCGCTCATTTCCGCGCCGACGATGAAGAAGAAGGTATTTTAATTATCCGAAAACTAATCGAATATTTTCCGCAAAACAACTTGGAAGATCCGGTACAAACCGTATGTGATGATCCAATAGATCGACTTGAAGATGCTTTAAATGAAATTATTCCTGATAATCCAAATCAGCCTTACGATATGATGGACGTGATTTATCGTTTGGTAGATAATCAAGAGTTTTTGGAATCGCAGCGCCGTTGGGCTAAAAATATCATAACTGGTTTTGCAAAATTTGATGGAATGCCTGTTGGGATTGTTGCAAATCAACCTAATTATTTGGCTGGAGTACTCGATATCAATGCATCGAGAAAAGCCGCTCGATTTGTTCGCTTTTGCGATGCTTTTAATATTCCCATTTTAACATTGGTAGATGTTCCCGGATTTTTGCCCGGAAGTATTCAAGAGCACAATGGAATTATCACACATGGTGCTAAGTTACTCTTTGCTTATGGAGAGGCAACCGTCCCAAAAGTTACCGTTACTTTACGTAAATCCTATGGTGGTGCTCATGATGTAATGAGTTCCAAACAGTTAAGAGGAGATTTTAATTATGCCTGGCCAACGGCTGAAATTGCCGTTATGGGCGCTCAAGGTGCCATTGAGGTTTTGGAAGGAAAAAAATTAGCATCCCTTTCTCCTGAAGAAGCAAAAGCTTTTATGATCGAAAAGGAAGCCGAATACAAAGAATTATTTGCAAATCCTTACGAAGCGGCTCGCTATGGTTATATCGATGATGTAATTGAACCACGCAATACCCGTTTTAGAGTGATTCGTGCATTCCGAACTTTAGCAACCAAAAAACAAAATAATCCACCCAAGAAACATGGTAATATTCCTTTGTAGAAATTTTTAATTATGAATTTATCAATATTAATAGTACAGTGGGATTTTGCAATCAGTCTGAGCATCATAGGTTATTTAATCGTGTTGATTTCTTTGATGTTTCTTTGGCTAATTTATACGCTAATCCCCAAAGCAATTCATTTTTTTACCAACCAATCCTTTCGTCGAAGACGCGGAAATACCGAAGATTCTGAAGAGTTTCAAGGTCAAATTAGTGGCGAAGTAACAGCTGCAATCAGCGCTGCTTTGTATTTGTATTTAAATGAACAGCATGATCAAGAAAGTGGAAAAATAACCATCAAAGAAGTAACAAGAAGGTATTCGCCTTGGAGTTCGAAAATTTACGGAATGCGCACTCCTTTAAACAAATAAGAATCATCATGAAGAAATTCAAATTTAGCATATACGGTAATAACTACAGTGTCGAAATAAAAAAAGTAGAAGGAAATACGGCTAAAGTAGATGTGAATGGTACCGTTTATAAAGTAGAACTGGAGCAAGAAGTTAAAACAACTAAAACGCCCAAACTCATCCGCCCGGCCATTAAAACACACAAAGAATTGACTAAAACGGAATCGGCCGCATTTAAAGTGAATTGCCCCTTACCAGGAACCATTGTAAAGGTGTTCGTGAACGAAAATTCGGAAGTAAAAATTGGAGATGTACTTTTGATTTATGAAGCTATGAAAATGGAAAACAAAATATTGGCGGAGAAACAAGGAATTGTTAAAAACATTCGTGTGAACGCAGGAGAAAGTATTTTGCAAGACGAACTTTTACTCGAAATTCATTAGTATGTATTTAAGAAAGTTACTTACGGTTATAGGTGCAATTTTTATTATTGCAATCGCTTCCTCAATTTTTTCTTTTGAGTCCTCTGCCAATCAAACAGATTCTATTTCCACTCAGCAAACAAGTATTGAACATGAGGCTAGCAGTTTGCAAAGTGCATGGAATACAGCTTCCGATGGGATTGAGAAATTTATGGGTTACTCAGGATTTGAACATGCTACCATCGGACATATTGTAATGATATTCATTGGTTTGGGATTTATTTTCTTAGCAATTCGTTATGATTATGA
>JAFGAK010000106.1 GCA_016933745.1 Bacteroidales bacterium | reverse complement strand
GAAAATGCAAATCATATCGCTACCAGTCCGTTTACTTCTTATAATTATCACAGCAAAGGAAATTTTGCAAGCATGGTGGATGTGGTTATTTTGGGTGCTACCGAAGTAGATGTAAATTTCAATGCTAATGTGGTTACTCATTCAGACGGAGCATTGTTGCATGGAATTGGCGGCTGGCAAAATTGTTTGTTCTCTAAATGTACTATTCTTCCAATTCCTTTGTTTCGCGATCGAATTCCTGTTATTGTGGATGAAGTGACGACGCTTTGCGGTCCGGGGGAATTGATTGATGTGATTGCCACCGAAAGAGGAATTGCTATCAATCCAAGAAGAACTGATTTAATCGAAAAATTAAAAGGTTCTAATCTTCCAATTAAAACAATTCAAGAATTGAAAGCCGAAGCCGAAGCTATTTGTGGCATTGCCGATAAACCGGAATTTACAGATGAGATTGTAGCTGCTATCAAATGGGTGGATGGTACCATTATTGATGTGGTGAGAAAAGTAAAAAAAACAATCGAATCATAATATTGTAGGATGTTTAGCCCGAAGCAATTCGTTTTAGGAGTCGTTTATTATTCAAAAGCTTTGGGTGTTTATTGGCGATTAAGAAACTATTTAAAAAGGGATTTTATACGCGATTTGCATTTTCCAAGCAACTTGCAGAAAGATTATTTTTATGCTTCGCCCTATTACAATCGAACAAAACAGTATATGCATGCCAATCATTTTTTTGGTGAGCTTTTATGTGTCCTACGGAATTATAAAATGGATGATGCAGAACGAATGCGTTTTGCAAACTTGAGTGCAGTTGCGCCTCTTTTCGATGATTTTTTTGATAAACCCAAGATCGATCTTCAGCAGATAAAATACTTGTTAAACAATCCTGATGTTCAAAATGCGCACAACGAAGAACAACGTTTAGCAGTGATATTCCTAAGAAATATATTGCAAAGCATTGAAAATGAAGATGATTTTTTGAGTGTGGCCAATCAATTGTTTACTGCTCAGAATCAAGCTTTAGAGAATCAGAATAAAGAAGTGCCCAAAGAATATTTATTCGAGCTTTCACGACAAAAAGGAGGTTACTCCGGATTGATGTATGCTTTACTTTTGAACTGGCACCTAGACGAAAATGAACGAGAATTGGCTTTTGATTTGGGCGCTTTTGGTCAGTTGATGGACGATATCTTTGATCTTTACGACGATAAAAAAGCCGGAATTGCCACTTTAGCAAATACTGCAGATGCCGTTTTGGAACTTCAACAAATTGTACAGAAAACCCTGAGTGAAATAACTGATAAGATTCATGTTTTGAATTACAATTCAAAAGCAAAGCGGCAGTTTATCAATATCTTATCTATTTTTGCAAGCAGCATTCACTTAGCCCTTGATTCCTATCAAAAAATAGAAAACAGTCAGCAAATTAAACCTAAAGATTGCTTACGTATCGATCGAACTCCGTGGATAGTTGATATGGAAAGTCCAAAAAATCTTTTGAAAATGTTCTTTGCTTCTTTGAGCTACTTGCACTGATTTGGTTATATTTGTTCCTTACGCACCCGATAAATAAAAGAAGATGAAATTTAAACGTATATTATTAAAATTGAGCGGCGAAGCCTTGATGGGCAATCAGCAATTTGGTATTGATCCGGAACAATTAAGTAGTTATGCTTCTCAAATTAAAGATGTTGTAAACAGTGGCGTTCAGGTAGGAATTGTGATTGGCGGTGGTAATATTTATCGAGGCTTGCAAGGAGCCGGAAAAGGAATGGATCGGGTTCAAGGCGATTATATGGGAATGCTTGCAACAGCAATCAACTCACTTGCGCTACAAGGCGAGCTCGAGAAAATGGGCTTGAGCGTGAAATTGCTTTCCAGCTTAACATTGAAACCAATGGCAGAGCCGATGAGTCGGAAAATAGCCGTCGATTATTTAAATGAAGGAAAGGTGGTTATTATAGCTGGAGGGACTGGAAATCCTTTCTTTACAACCGATTCAGCATCTGCTTTACGTGGGGTTGAAATCCAAGCCGATGTTTTCTTGAAAGGAACACGTGTAGATGGCGTATATACAGCCGATCCCGAAAAAGACCCAGAAGCAACCAAATTCAGCGAACTTAGCTTTGCCGAAGCCTACGAAAAAGGCTTAAAAATTATGGACCTAACCGCATTTACACTTTGTCAAGAAAATAATTTGCCTATTTATGTTTTTGATATGAATACGCCCGGAAATCTTTTGAAAGTAGTTCAGGGAGAGCATATTGGAACGATCGTTCATTGATCGTGATGAAGTGATAAAGTGACAAACTGAACAAACCCATGGAGGGTTCTTAACCCCTCGAAGATTTTATTAAGTGCAAGAAAGGTCGGTGTTCAAGCCTCATAGGGTTCATAAATCGATGTCAACTTATTCACTTCCCTTACATTTTCTTTGTAAGAAGCAAGCAATAATTTTTCATCTTTTTCAAAATAAAGAAGGAAATTATAATGTTTGATAGGTATCAAAAATCAGTATGATGCGTATTAAAAATTAGTTTGATAGACATAAAAAAATAAAAACCTTCTTAGAAAACTAAAATTCTTCCTTAGAAATTTTGTAAATACATCTTTAAGTTTGTGGAAATTAAATCTTTCTATTCAAAATAAATTTCCTTTCCCAAAGCCAAAGTAACAATCCTCTAGCTCCCAAGAACGCCAAAAACGCAATCCACAATCCATGATTACCAAGTAGTGGATTTAGTAAATAAAAGAGAGGAAGATAACCCAAAAGACTGGCAAAGAACATCGAGTTGCGCATCGCCTTTGCTTGCGTTGCTCCAATGTAAATTCCATCATAAATAAAGGCAGCAAAACTGACTAAGGGAACAATCGCTATCCAAATAAAATACGCTTTTGCTTCTTGGATGATGTTTGGTAAATCTGTAAGAATGGAAATTAGCTGTTCTGCAAAAAAGAAAAATCCAATCGAAAAGGGTAAACTGATCGACAATCCCCACCACATGATCTTTCGGATAACTCGCTTTAGTTCAATCGGTTTATTTAGTCCAATGTATTTACCAACCAAAGCTTCGGCAGCATTGGCAAAACCATCAATAAAATAAGAAAAGAATAAAAAGAATTGAAATAGGAGGGTGTTTACTGCTAACACCGTTTCGCCAAGTTTGGCGGATGCGGAAGTGAAAAAACTTAAGCTGGAAATCAGAACAATGGTTCGGATAAAGATATCTCGATTGACATGAAAAAACGCTCTTAAATGAGCGCCGTCGAGCATTTTTGAATAGTTCCATAATCGTAGGTTACTTCGGTATCTTAGCGCAATAATACTTAGCCCAATCAAAAAACCAAGATATTGAGCTAGCAAAGTTCCCCAAGCTACTCCATCTGATTTCATTTCAAAAACACGAACAAAAAGCAAGTTAAAACCCAAGTTTGCAAAATTAATGACGAGAGCAAGCAGTAAAGGAATTTTGGTGTTTTGTCGACCAATAAACCAACCAGAGATCGCATATAAACCCAAAGTGGCTGGAGCGGCATAGATGCGAATAGAAAAATAGAGTTTGGCATTGGACAGCACTTCCGAGCTACTTTCTAATAATTGGAACGAAATAAACAAAATCAATTCTTGACTTAAAACCAGGAGCAAAGCGATGGCAAAAGAAACCAAAAGAGATCGAGAAAGAATCAAAACGCTTTCTTCTTCATTTCCTTGTCCGTATGCTTGGGCAGTAAAGCCGGTGGTTCCCATTCGGAGAAAACCAAAACTTAAATAAATGAAACTGAAAATGACTCCGCCAATGGCAATGGCATTCAAATGAATTTCGGAATCTAAATGCCCCATCAATGCCAAATCAACCAGCCCAAGTAAGGGCACACTGATGTTGGAGAGAATGTTTGGTAAAGCAAGTTTTAGAATTTCTTTGCGCATTTGGCAAAAGTAGGAAAAGTTAATAAATCAAAATTTCCTCTATTTTATTATTTAGATTAAATATAAATTGTACTTTTGATAAAAAAGATGATGCGTAAATATATCGTAATGATTTTCACCCTAATGAGTGTAAGTGTTTTTGCTCAGAGTAGTTTTTACGACTTTGTAGTGAAAGATATTGATGGCAATGATTTTGCTCTCAGTCAGTTAAAAGGTAAAAAAGTAATGGTTGTAAATACCGCTTCCAAATGTGGTTTTACACCGCAATACGAAGATTTGGAAAAGTTGTATAAGGAATATGGAGAAAGCAATTTTGTGATCATTGGCTTCCCTGCTAATAACTTCTTAAAGCAAGAACCGGGAACAAACGAAGAAATTAAAGAATTTTGTAGTTTAAATTACGGCGTTTCGTTTCCAATGATGAGTAAAATCTCTGTGAAAGGCGATGATATGCATCCATTGTATCAGTGGTTAACTGAAAAAGAAAAGAACGGAGTGGAAGATTCAAAAGTCAGTTGGAATTTTCAAAAATACTTGATTAGCGCCGAAGGTAAATTAGAGAAGGTCATCTCTCCGAAAACAAAACCTTACGATCCATCTGTGATCGAATGGCTTACGAAATAGCCTTTTGAGTAACTCCTTTTCGATTTGTTTTTGTGTAATTCAGGAAAAGATTTCTAAAAATTTGTAGGCACTATAATATTTTAGTAACTTAGTTCGCTCAAATAAAACCAATTTGTGAACAATTATTTAAGTATAGCTTATGAAGATTTTAGTAACAGGTGGAACCGGATATATCGGATCTCACACCGTAGTCGAGCTTCAGAAAAAAGGTTTTGAAGTAATTATAGTCGACAACCTTTCCAATTCTCATGCAACTGTTGTTGATCAAATCGAGCAAATTTCGGGCATTCGGCCAGTGTTTGAAGAGTTTGATTTAACAGATGTTGCTAAGACCAAAGCTTTTTTCGATAAAAATTCGGATTTAGATGGGATCATTCATTTTGCTGCATATAAAGCGGTTGGAGAATCGGTGAACGATCCATTGATGTATTACCGAAATAATATCGGATCGCTGATCAATATACTAGAAAACATGAAAGTGCATTCCATCAATAATTTGGTGTTTTCTTCTTCTTGTACGGTTTATGGTCAGCCCGAAATCTTACCGGTTTCTGAAAATTCGCCCATATTAAAGGCCATGTCGCCCTATGGAAATACAAAACAAATTTCCGAAGAAGTCATTACAGATACAAGTGCAGTCACCAATATAAAAGCCATTTTATTGCGCTATTTTAATCCGATTGGTGCTCATGAATCGGCATTAATTGGCGAGTTGCCTTTGGGGGTTCCAAATAATTTAGTTCCTTTCATTACACAAACGGCTATTGGAATTCGCAAACAGTTGAGTGTTTTTGGCTCCGATTACAATACACCTGATGGAACTGCAATTCGCGATTATATCCATGTTGTTGATTTGGCTCAAGCACATGTTGTAGCTGTTGAGAGGATGATTAACAAAATAGGTAAAAAGGATGTAGAAATCTTTAATCTTGGAACCGG
>JAFGAK010000105.1 GCA_016933745.1 Bacteroidales bacterium | reverse complement strand
TTGGTTGATACCATTGTAGATGGAACGGATTCTGCCAGACTGGATTTAAAAGGAAAACCGGAAGCAGATATTTTTACCACTGCGGCAGATAACTTAAACGTTTCTTACCATGAATCCATTGTTTTTGAAGATGCTGTTTCTGGTGTTCAAGCCGGAAAAGCTGGGAATTTCGGATTGGTTCTCGGCCTAGCACGCGAAGAAAATATCAACGAATTGAAAATTGCTGGTGCTGATCTTGTTGTAACGGATTTTGAAGAACTTGGTTTAGAAGGACTCGTTAATTGGTTCGATCACGAAATGGAAGCCAATGATTGGTCAATTGCTTACCATGATTATGATCCGATTAAAGAAAAAAGCAGAGAATCTTTGCTTGCTGTCGGAAATGGCTATTTTGGCACTCGAGGTGCAATGGAAGAAATTGTTGCCGACGAAAAACATTATCCCGGAACTTACATTGCCGGTTTGTACAACCGTTTGGAATCACCTATCGGCGACCGAATGATAGAAAATGAAGATTTTGTCAACAGCCCAAATTGGACTTCTGTTCAATTTAAAATTAACGATTCAGATTGGTGGGATTACAAAACAGCCTATTTTCTGAATTACACGAAAAAACTCTGCTTAAAAACAGGTGTTTTTTCAAAAGAATTTATTGTAGAACTAGAAGATAAGAAACAGTTGAAGATTGAATCCTCGAGGTTCGCTAGCATGGATAATCCACACGTTGGTTCTATACAATACAAATTAACACCACTCAATTTCGACGGAAAAATCTCAATTAAAACCGGAATAGACGGTGCAATTGAAAATCGCGGCGTTAATAGATATAACTCATTGAATCAAAAGCATACAGAACCAATTTATCAACGTACCGAAGACGGTTTTGCTCAAGTAATTGTTAGCACTGTTCAATCGGATGTTAAAATTGTGATGAGTCAAGCGCTGAAATTATCTCAATCATCGGATACAAAACCTATTAAATGCAGTTCTTACGAAACGGAAGGGCAAGCCTATCATGAATTCGTTTTGCAAGTAAATCAAAACGAAACCGTTTATCACGAAAAAAACACAAGTATTTATACTTCTAAAGATGAAGGTATCGAAGATGCAAAAAAAGCTTCGGAAGAAACTTTAAAATCGCTAGGCGATTATGAAACAATCTTGCAAAAGCATGTAAAAACATGGGAAGAGCTTTGGAAAACTTACGATATCGTGATTGATGGCGATCGACTTAGTCAAAAGTTAATTCGTTTGCATACTTTTCATATGTTAGCTTCTGCCTCGCCACACAATACCAACATTGATGCAAGTGTAACGGCAAGAGGTTTGCACGGCGAAGCCTATCGTGGGCATATTTTCTGGGACGAATTATTTATACTCCCTTTTTATATGCTACGATCTCCCGAAATTGCTAAAAGTCTTATGATGTATCGATACAGAAGATTGGATGCGGCAAGAAATTACGCTGAGGAGTATGGCTACAAAGGTGCAATGTTCCCTTGGCAAAGTGGTAGCGACGGAAGAGAAGAAACACAAATTGTACACCTTAATCCTTTAACAGGAAAATGGGGCGATGACTACAGTTCTTTGCAAAGACATGTCTCTCTCGCAATTGCATACGACGTATGGGAATATTACAATAGCACCAACGACAAAGCATTTTTAGAAGAAGCCGGCGCAGAAATGTTTTTAGAAATTTGCAGATTCTGGGTTTCAAAATCAATAAAAAACGAAGAAACCGGACGTTACAGCATTGAAGAAGTCATGGGGCCGGATGAATTCCACGAACATGCTCCAAATAGTAAAAAAGGCGGTTTAAAAGACAATGCTTATACCAATATAATGGTTGCTTGGATGCTCGAAAAAAGTAAGAATATCCTTTCTGCCATGAATTGCTCCATCGAAGAAGATATTTTAAGCAAGCTTGGAATTACTTACCATGAATTATTGCTTTGGGAAGAAATTTCCAAAAACCTAAACCTTGTGATTTCAGAAGATGGCATCATTGCTCAATTTGATGGTTATTTTGATTTACTCGAACTCGATTGGGACGCTTACCGCGAAAAATACGGAAATATCTATCGCATGGATCGCATTCTAAAAGCTGAAGGTAAATCAGCCGACGACTACAAACTTGCAAAGCAAGCAGATACTTTAATGACTTTCTTCAATCTAGAAACCAAAGAAGTGGATCGGATTTTAGAAAAGTTAGGCTATCAACTTCCTGAGGATTATCTTAGTAAAAATTTGCATTATTATTTGAACAGAACATCGCACGGTTCTTCGTTGAGTCGGGTGGTGCACGGACAATTAGCTCAACTTATTAACGACGAGGAGCTTTCGTGGAAACTGTATCAAGATGCACTTGGAAGCGATTTTATTGATATTCAGGGCGGAACAACCGGTGAAGGAATTCATACCGGCGTTATGGCAAGCACCGTTATGTTAGCAATTAGTACCTACGCAGGATTAAATACGCATGGCGATCTTCTGGAATTAAATCCTAAATTGCCAAAACATTGGAATCAAATTGTATTCCAGATTTCGTTTAAAGGAATTACTTATCACTTTGATATTAAACACGATAGCATCGAAATAAAATCAAATAAAAAAACATCTGTTCTTGTGAATGGAGAAGAAAAAATCATTGAAGTTTAGTTAAGCGTTTCAATTAAAAAATAAAATCTTATGTTAGGCGACGTACTTTTAATAACAGAAAAACACACAGCAGCAGCTGAAGTGATCATTTCCGAGATTCTTGAAAAAAAAACAGATAAATACATTATTGGCATTTCTGGCGAAAGTGGAAGTGGCAAATCAGAATTAGCTCACGCTATCGCGAAAGGATTAAGAAAACACGGAATCATTGCAAAACCGCTGCATATTGATAATTACTATCGAATTCTACCTTTAGAAAGAACTCAATGGCGTACCGAAAATGGCATTGAAAAAGTAGTTGGATTTGGCGAATACGATTGGGATACAATTTATCGCAATATCAATGAATTCAAAGAAAGTAAAATTTCTACCGGTCCGTGTGTCGATTTAGTCACTGAACAAGTTGATCAGCTAACAACCAATTATGATGGCGTTGATATGCTAATTATTGATGGATTGTATTCCATTAAAACGGAAGGTGTTGATTTAGCTATTTTTATCGAATTGACTTATCATGAAACAAAAAAAGCACAAACAGTGAGAGGAAAAGAACCTCAAAACGAATACAGAGCTCGTGTTTTGGAACAAGAACATAAAATGGTACAATCATTAAAACCAAAAGCACACTTGCTGATTAATATGGATTATCAAGTAGTTAAAGCTTAATTAAAAAACAAAATCTTGCCCAAATTTGCTATTTACCAAGTACTTCCCCGACTTTTTGGAAATCGAGTTTCGCAACCAAAACTCAATGGAAGTATCAAGGAAAACGGTTGTGGAAAACTGAACGACTTCACTCCTGCTGCGCTTCAGTCTATTAAAGATTTGGGAATAACACATATTTGGTACACCGGAATTATTCGGCACGCAACAACTACCCGCTATAAGGGCATTCCTAAAAATAACGAAGCTATCGTAAAAGGAAAAGCCGGCTCGCCATACGCAATTACAGATTATTACGATGTGCATCCAGATTTGGCTGAAAATGCCGCTACCAGAATGCAAGAATTTGAAGAACTCGTGCAAAGAACACACGATTTAGGATTGAAAGTCATCATTGATTTTGTTCCTAATCATGTGAGCAGAGAATATCAAAGTAGTACAAAACCTAAGCCTGTTATGGATTTTGGAGCGAACGACGACACGACCAAAGCTTTCCATTCTCAAAACAATTTCTATTATTTTCCGGATGATGAATTGCATCTTCCGTTCGAAAATCATTATAAAGAAAAACCAGCCAAAGTAAGCGGAAATGATGTATTTTCTGCTTATCCGAGTACAAATGATTGGTATGAAACAATCAAATTAAATTACGGAAAAGACTATTCGAATAATCAGAATTATTTTGATCCCATTCCAAATACATGGTTCAAAATGCTTGATATCTTGCAATTTTGGTCGAATAAAGGAATTGATGGATTTCGTTGTGACATGGCAGAAATGGTTCCAGTTGAATTTTGGGCTTGGGTGATTCCACAAGTCAAGGCATTGAAAGCAAATATGCTTTTTATTGCAGAAATCTACAATACACATGCATATCAATCTTATATCGAAATTGGACGTTTTGATTATTTGTACGATAAAGTTGGTTTATATGACACATTACGTAATCTAATCGACGGAAAACAAACAGCACAATCTATTACTTCGCTGTGGCAATCACAAAACGGGTTAGAAAACCATCTTCTTCGGTTTTTAGAAAACCACGATGAACAGCGAATAGCAAGTGCTTTTTTTGCTTCTAATCCTTGGAAAGCAATTCCTGCATTTTTCTTGTTAGCAAGCATGCACTCCACCCCTTTCCTAATTTATTCTGGACAAGAGTTTGGTGAAAAAGCGGAAAACGAAAGTGGTTTTAGCGGCAAGGATGGAAGAACCACTTTATTTGATTATTGGTTTATTCCGTCTGTACAAGAATGGTTAAAGAATAAGTTCGATATTAAAAAACTTGATTCAAATTCTCAGCAACTTTATCAAGAATATCAAAAGATTATAAAATTCAGCTTAGATAGCGAAACCATCAGCGAAGGTCAATTTTATGACTTGATGTGGGCAAATCGGGATAATTCAACTATAAATTCAGATGTTATTTTTGCATTTGTCCGCACCAATAGCCCAAATCACATGCTTAATGTGTGTAATTTTTCCGCAGCAAACCAAAATCTTCGAGTGATTCTTCC
>JAFGAK010000104.1 GCA_016933745.1 Bacteroidales bacterium | reverse complement strand
GAAGAGTTAAAACAAGCTTGTGCCAAATCATTCGCAGAACAAAAAATCATCGAAGAATACGAATCTTTGTTGACCAAAGCCGAAGAGCTGGCAAGTGCAGAAGATTATTTGGCAGCCATTGAGCTTTTTAAAAAAGCGAGCAATTTGTTTCCTGATAATCCACTTCCAAAAGAGCGGATAAAAGCGATTAACAATTTGCTGAATGCGCAGGCCGCTTATGCTGATTTGATAAAAACAGGAGATGCAAATTATGCTTCCGGTAAGTTTAACGATGCATTATTTAGCTATTACAAAGCCAAAAATCTAAAACCAAAAGAAAGCTATCCACAAGATCGAATTGATGAAATTGACAAGATTTTAATTGCGCAAAAAGCTGAAGATGAGTTATTTCAAAATCAGCTTAGTAAAGCTGATAGTTTATTTGATAGTAAACATTGGGGAGAATCCATTTCGGTTTATGAATCTTTACTCGCGCAGAAAAGCTCGAATAAACACATTCAAGATCGTATAGAAAATGCTCGTAAATATTTTCTTGCAGAAAAGGTTTTGAACGAAAAATACAGCAAAGCAATCAGCGAAGCGGATGAATATTTTGATAAGCAGTCGTTTGCTGAAGCAAAAAAAGCGTATCTCCTTGCCAATCAGCTCAAACCAAACGATCCTTATCCACTTTATAAAATTGAAGATATTAATACAATCACGGAGCAGCAAGATATTCGAACTACGAATAATCGCTACCGCGAAGTAATAGACCAAGCCGATAAAAACTTTAACCAACAAGCTTTATCACAGGCGCTTACTTTGTATCAGCAAGCTACTACAATCAAACCTAACGAAAGTTATCCGAAAGATCAAATAGCTAAAATTAACTTGATTTTGGCACAAAAGGAGCAACTCGAAAATCAATACAAAAAAGCCATTCAATCTGCCGATAGTGCTTTTTATTTGGAATCGTATGCTTATGCTCGTTTACGCTATGTGAAAGCCAACCAATTGAAAGCAGAAGAAGCGTATCCGCCTGCTCAGATCCAAAAAATAGATGCACTTTTAAACGATTTAAACACCCAAGAAGCCAATTACAATGCAGCTATTTTACGTGCTGATGCGAGCTTTAAACATAGTAAATATAATCCGGCAAAAGTCGATTATCAACTTGCTTTGAACATCAAACCACTCGAAGAATATCCTGCGAATAAAATCAAAGAAATAGATAATATCTTAGCTAATCTAAGTGCAAAGGAAGCGAAGGAAGTTGCTTATCAAAAAGCCATTCAATCAGCGGACAGTGCATATTTTCTAGAATTGTACGCTTTTGCGCGTTTACATTATGTAAAAGCCAAGCATTTGAAGGCCGAAGAAATATATCCGCCTGCACAAATACAAAAAATTGATGCCCATTTGGCGAGTTTAAATGCGAAGGAAGCTGCTTATCAAAAAGCCATTCAGTCTGCTGATAGTGCATTTTCTATAGAATCCTACGCTTTTGCGCGATTAGATTATGTGAAAGCGAACCAATTGAAAGCAGAAGAAACGTATCCTCCTGCACAAATCCAAAAAATTGATGCACTTTTAAACGCTTTAAATACGCAAGAAGCCAATTACAATGCGGCTATTTTACGCGCTGATGCTAGCTTTGAAAGGAATGAGTATGGTTCGGCAAAAGCCGATTATCAATTGGCTTTAAGCATCAAGCCAAAAGAAGCTTATCCTGCAAATAGAATCAAAGAAATTGAAAATATTTTAGCCAATCTCAGCGCGAGGGAAGCGGCTTATCAAAAAGCGATTCAAGAAGGCGATCAGGATTTTTCTGCCAAACGTTTTTCTTTAGCGATTAAGAATTTTAATGAAGCAATACGCATTAAAGAAAACGAAAGTTATCCAAAGGAACGTATCAAAGCCATCGAAGATTATTTGGCCGAAATGGAAAAGATGAATTTGGCTTATGCCGATTTGATTCGTCGTGCGGATGGCAAATATCAAAATCAAAACTATCAAGAGGCGATCGTGATCTATCAAGAGTCGATGCAACTGAAGCCCAATGAAAAATATCCTCCGGATCAAATTGCTCGAATCAATGGAATTTTAGCGAATCAAAAAAATCTGGAAGAGTCTTATAAAACAGCTATCGCGAAAGCAGATCAATTGTTTAATGCCACCGAATATCAGCAGTCACTCACTTTTTATCAGCAAGCTAATCAACTAAAGCCAATCGAAAAATACCCGCTTCAACAAATGGAACGTATTCGTACACTTTTGGGAAGTAGCAGAAAAGAATACGAAGCATATATTTTAAAAGGCGACGATGCCTATCAAAAATCTATTTTTCAGGATGCTATTTTAGCTTATGAATCTGCTTTGGGAATTTTCCCCGACGAAGCGTATCCGCGTTCTATGCTAGATAAAATTGAAGCCAAAATTCGTAGAGAATCCGTTGTAAGTTTGGTAAGTATTCCGGAAGTGATTACTGCAGGAATGGAGAAGAAATATACCTTCGCACCCATTGATTATCGTGATAGGCAAAATAATTATATTCTCATCGAAATGAAGAATAACACAGCGAAGCAAATGCGCGTTTTTATCAGTTTTGGAAAAAACGGAAGTAAAAATGGCGGTTATTCAGTGAATTTGATTCAGCGCGATGGTTATACAAAATATTTTGTGAGTATCGATCGGCAATTGCGTTGGATAAGCGAAGACAATAATTGGTTGAGCTTATTGCCCGAAGGTGGCGATTTGGAAGTAAACATTATTCAAATATCAAGAGAAGAAAAGAAATAAGTATGGAAAAAAGAATTAAAAGAATCGAAATATTTTTAGTTGTTACTTTGTTTTTGGTCGTCTTAGGAATTGCTTTGCAAATGAAGCAAATTAGTATCTCTGCAAGACCTGCAGAAATAACGGCGCATCAAGCAGATTCCGTGAAATCATTTACCGATTATTTAGGAGTTGATGATCTAAACAAAACTGTTTTTTCCATTCGTGAGTACTATCAAAAAAGAGATTACGAAGCTTTATACAATTTGCTTGGCGAATATGCGCATGCCCAGTTAAGTGTTGATGATGTAGAAGATGGTTTTAAAAATCTACGTACAGCCACCGGAGAAATTATAACTTATGCTTATTCGCATCAAGAATATCTTGCTTATAGCGATGAAGCAGATTGGTTTAATGTGTATTATAATTGTCGATACGAAATTGGAAACGGGATCATTCGGTTAAAATATCGTTGTGTTGGAAAGTCTGATATTCAGCTTGTTGGTATGAATATTACTTTAGAAGAAATTTAATAACGAGCTGCAATAAGCTGACTTGCATTGTAGCCATCTATTGCCGACGAAACAATTCCTCCGGCATAACCAGCACCTTCGCCAACCGGAAATAAATTAGCAATTTCGAGATGCTCCATCGTTTCTCTGTCACGAGGAATTCGGATAGGCGAAGAGGTTCTGGATTCAACGCCTAAAATAAGAGCTTCTTGCGTGTAATATCCGGGCATTTTTTTGCCAAAAGTTTGAAAGGCTTCTTGCAATCTTGTGCTCAGCGAAACGGGAAGAATCTCGTGTAAAGGAGCCGATTTTATTCCGGGAATATACGATGTTTTAGGTAAGCTTTGCGAGAATTTCTTATCAACAAAATCGATCATTCGTTGAGCAGGAGCTGTTTGTGTTTGACCACCTGCAAGGTAGGCCAATCGTTCTAATTCTTCTTGATAAGCCAATCCTGCAAATACACCGTGTTGCTTATAATTCAGAAGGTCTTCTTTTTTAACGCTTACCACAATTCCTGAATTTGCATAAGGCGAACTTCGATCTGCATTCGACATGCCGTTTACAACCACTTGATTTGGACCGGTTGCTGATGGAACAATAATTCCGCCAGGACACATACAGAAAGAAAAAACACCACGATCTTGCGACTGACAAACCAAACTATAACTTGCCGTTGGTAAAAGCGGATTTTTTTTAGGATGATGATATTGAATCGCATTGATTAACTGCTGCGGATGTTCAATTCGAACGCCCATCGCAAAATCTTTCGATTCGATTTTAATTCCTTTCGAAAACAAAAGTTGGTAAATATCTCTGGCGCTGTGGCCTGTTGCTAAAATCACCGCTTTGGCAAGGTATTCCGTGCCATTTTGATCTATTACGCCAACTATTTTTTTGTTTTGGATTAGAAAATCGATTACTCTTTTTTCGAAATAAATTTCTCCTCCACTGCTCAAAATAGTTTCTCGCATATTGCGAATGATGGTGGGTAATTTATTTGTTCCTAAGTGCGGATGTGCATCAATCAAGATATCAGGATTTGCACCATGGGCTACAAAAACCTCTAAAATCTGCTTTACATTTCCTCTTTTAGAAGAGCGTGTGTATAATTTCCCATCCGAAAACGTGCCTGCACCACCTTCGCCAAAACAATAATTCGATTCTGGGTTTACAAGATGATTTTTATTCAATTGAGCTAAATCGATTTTTCTTTCACTCACTTCTTTGCCACGCTCGAGAACGATTGGTTTAAAACCTTTTTCGAGCAAGCCCAAAGCAGCATACAAACCGGCTGGTCCTGCTCCAACAACAATCACTTTTTTTGCGTTTGATTTGGCTTGATAATGAATTGGCTGAGCTGTTTCTAAAGGCGGGTTTTCGTTGATATATACTTCAAATTGAAGTTGAACTTTAATGTTTCTTTTTCGTGCATCAATCGATCGACGAAGCAATTTGTGCGCTTTGATATCTTTGGGATTTACACGCAAATCTCGCGCTAAAAATTTCAAGTAATTTGCTTCCTGATTGGCTTCTTCAGGACTTAAACGCAATTCAATCTCTTTCCGCATTCTTTTTATTCAAAAGTAACATTAAATGAGAACATTTTCGAACTCATACGTTCGATTGGATCGGTCCAGATATTATTTTCGTTTAATAATACATCAAAAAAGCCGTACGACATTTTTAATTCGGTACTCATTTTAAACCGATTAAAATAGAAATCGAATCCAACTCCAGCTTCGGCATACACATCATCGCGGTAAAGTTTGATTGTAATATCACGCTCATTTTCATTGATTGTTTTAGAAGCTTGAGACGCAATATCCATGCTGTATTTTGCACCAACTATTACATAGGGCCGCAAATTATGCAGGCGTTTTCCTTTGTATTTTAATTGAATTGGGAAGTTCAGCAGGGTAGAAGGCACTCTTTTCTGAAAACCAAGGATTGTATCTAATTCGTTGCGATAAGTAGTTACTAAATCGTACACAAGTAGTCGCTCTCCAAATTGCAGATCAGGAACAATTCGTAAGTTAAAATAATTTCCCATCCGTTTATCGGCAATAATTCCAACAGTAAAACCCAAGGTAGGAGCAGCGCCAATATTTAGCAAACGCGCTTGGTCGGCATTCATTTCCGGAATTTGATCCTGCGTATAGATTTTATTCTCGAAATCGATTTTAGTTTTCACGGTATAGAGCATTTGATTTGCTCCTAAGAAAAAACCAAAATGGTAATCTTTCTGATCAAAGTAGATTAAATTTTCGATCTTGGCTTGTTGTCCAAATGCACTCCAAGTAAGTAGAAAACTTACAACAATTAGCAATACTTTATTTAATCCGGTCTTTTTCAATTTGATGTTTTCTAATGAACGATGCTTCGGTTGATTTAGTATTTACTTCTTCCCATAATAGATCGAAGCAATTCCAAAAGTCAGCTTGATTTGTTTGTTTTCTTTGTATCCTGCTTTTTTCATTCGCTCCAAAAAAGCATTTCCATCCGGGAATTTACTCACGGAATCCGGTAAATACGTATATGCTTCCTTATCTTTTGAAACCATTCGCCCAATAGTTGGAAGAATGAATCGGAAGTAGAAATTATAGAATTGCTTAACCGGAAAAACGGTTGGTTTCGAAAATTCCAGAATCCATACACCTCCATTTTGATTAGTAACTCGATACATTTCTGATAAACCTTTATCCAGATCTTCGTAGTTTCTAACGCCAAATGCAACTGTAATTGCATCAAAATAAGCATTTTCGTATTTCAAATTTTCCGAATCGCCTAATTCTAATTGAATGATATGATCTAGTTTTTTTCGTTTTATTTTTGCTTTCCCAACATTGAGCATATTTTCTGAAATATCAGCACCGATTATCTCTTTTGGATTTGCTTTTACTAAGGCTACCGCGAGATCGGCTGTGCCGGTTGCAATGTCGAGAATTCTAGATGGATTGGTTTTGCTCAACATTTTCACCAATCGGCGACGCCATAAATGATCGATACCGACGGATAGAAAATGATTTAAAAAATCGTAATTGCCGGCAATATTGTTGAACATGTTTCTTACTTGTTCTTTTTTGCCTTTTGGTGCTGTAGATGCGGTATTACCCATAAATTTTGAGTGTCTCTTTTAGTAATTTTTCTTTATTGATTGGTATAACGCCGACTTCCTCGCAAACCAAACCTCCGGCTAAGTTAGAAAGTTCAGCCAATGTTTTTTTATCTGTATTCAGTGCCAAGCAAAGCGATGCCACACTGATAACAGTATCTCCGGCTCCGGAAACATCTGTAATGCTTCTTAAATGAGCAGGAACTTGCACGTGATCGTACTCAATTCCAATTTTTTCACTGATAAAAACACCTAATTCAGAAAGTGTGGTAAAGAGGAATTGAGCTTCCATCTGCTTTTGAAGTTTTTGAACTTCGCTGTTAAGCTTTTCAAAATCTTTTTTATCAAAATGCGAATTAGTTGCTTCTTGTAATTCTTTTAGATTGGGCTTAAATAGCTGAACACCTTTGAAATGGAAGAAGTTTTTTCGTTTTGGATCTACCGCAATCGGTATTTTCCCGTTCAGTAATTTTTTTGTTTCGTCGAATAATTCTTTAGAAATCACTCCTTTGTCGTAATCCTGAAAAATAACTATATCGATTTTTTCTGTTTTTAAAATCGCATCAATTTGAAGAAGAAGTTTTTGTAGATCAGCGTTACTTAAAGAATCTTGTATTTCCTCATCCACGCGGAGCATTTGTGCATTGTTGCCAATAACTCTGAATTTTGTAGTTGTGGTTCGTTCTTCACTTCGTATGATTCCTATTTTACTAATTGCTTCTGCATCGAGGAGTTCTTGAAAAATATCAGCTTGTTTATCGTTTCCAATAACCGAACAAAGAATGGGTTCAGCGCCTAGCGCTTTGATGTTTAATGCAACATTGGCTGCGCCGCCTAATCGATTAGCTCTTTTGTTAACCTGCACAATTGGAACTGGTGCTTCGGGTGAAATTCGCTCTACTTTGCCCCACAAGTAAGCATCAATCATCACATCTCCAACAATTAAGACTTTAAGAGAAGAAAATTGCTTGAAAAGACGTGTGTATTTTTCCGTATTTGTCATATCAAAAATTCTTGTGCAAAAATAGAAAATATATCTAGAAGCGGATAACCAAAGTTAAAAGGCTAATTTGGCAAGATATATTGATTTTCTATTTTAAATGCGAAAGAGTTTCTTTAATTCTTCTAGAAGCTTCAATCAAAATATCGTTGGAGGTTGCATACGAAAAGCGAATGCATTGATCATTTCCGAAAGCTGCTCCACTAACCAATGCAACATTTGCTTTATGAAGTAGATAAAGCGTTAGATCATCGGCATCTTTTATTTGATGCTCACCGTCCGATTTTCCGAAATAATAACTCACATCTGGCAAAAGATAAAAAGCCCCATTGGGTATACGGGTATCGAATCCGGGAATTTCATTCAATTTACTCACTAATAAATCGCGGCGTTCGCGAAAAATAGTTACCATTTCTTTCAGTTCCGGCATTTCTTTCGGATCTTTTTTAAATGCTTCGAGAGCAGCTTGTTGTGCAATGGAACAGGAGCCGGAAGTGGTTTGTCCTTGTAGTTTTACACAAGCATCGGCAATTTCTTTGTTCGCAGCTAAAACACCAATTCTCCATCCGGTCATGGCAAATCCTTTCGAAACGCCATTAATTACAACCACTTGTTCTTTTATTTCATCGAATTGAGCGATGCTTTCGTGGACGCCACTAAAATTAATATGTTCGTAAATTTCGTCGCTAATGACTACTATATTTGGATGCTTTTTAAAAACATCGGCCAATCCTTTTAATTCCGCTTTTGTATAAACAGCTCCGCTAGGATTACATGGCGAACTGAAAATAATTGCTTTGGTTTTGGAAGTGATGGACTGTTCTAATTGG
>JAFGAK010000103.1 GCA_016933745.1 Bacteroidales bacterium | reverse complement strand
GCATACGATTTTCCTTTGCCGTAAATCGTTATTTTGCTTGGGTGAATTTGGTATTTTCCACGCTTTGATTCGACCAATATTTTTTGTTCAGCTAAGCTGATAAGCAAATTCATGATTTGCATTTTTCCAGCTTGGTCTTTTATTCCCAAACGCTTAGCAATTTGTTTGTAGTTAAATGATACGTATGGGTTGTTGGCAAAATCGGTTAAAATGCTTTTAAATAATGGACTGTTGTTAGATGGTTTTTGCATGATTGAGCGTTTATTAGAAAGGATAAAGATACGAAATTGTAAGCCGATGCGGGTTAATTCCTTGCAACAGAAGCATTAAGTTTTCTTTAAATTTTGATTTAAGATTGAGGGCACTTATTCAGGTTGCAATTATTAAGGAAAAAAAAGAGCGGAATCAAATCCGCTCTTTTTGATATTTTATTTTTTTGGAATAAACTGTGCCGCGTAACGAGTTTGTTTTTCAACGGCTGATCGAGAGAAAGGATCGGAGTGAAAGTGATTTTTTAGATAGCTATCTGTTTGATCCATATAATGTTCCGAAGCAGGAATTCCGGATTCTCCGGTTGGAATAATGGTTAAAGATTCGTCCCAATTAGCCGGATTAAATATATGCCGATGCGAAGCTCCGTGATTGGCATTAAATTTCTCCGAGAAACTATAAGAATATGGACTAACCGTGTGGAAACTTCCGCCAATGGCATAAGGTCCTCGATTTAAACCAAATACTTTATCCAAAATTGCCACGCCTCCCATTTGATGATTAAAACTAACTTGATGTACTTTTCCCCAAGTCCATTGGTCCATATCCGGTCCAAGCTCCAAAGCAAGATCGTCAATGGCTATTTCAAAACTAGTTTGAAGTTGTTCTTCAAAAGTCTCCACTTTTTCCGGAGTGTTAATGTCATCGCACCATTGTGGATTTTTTGCTTTCCAAAAATCATCGATAAAATTGCGTGAAAGCGAAGAGTTATTGTAATATTCTTCAAATAAACCGCCCAAATCATCTGCTAATAATTGAACAAAAAGTTGGTGATAGGTTTTTTCAAAAAGTAAAGGAGCTACTTGATTGGCATCCATCGTGCCGTCCCAATTACTCAAATAGTTATACGCTTTTTCGTAAT
>JAFGAK010000102.1 GCA_016933745.1 Bacteroidales bacterium | reverse complement strand
GTTTGGGTGCTGCACTCGCAAAGCCTCGCTTGGCCTTCGGCAAATGCCGCAAAAACACGCGGCACTTCACCAAACCTGAAACGTTGTGCAAAATAAACCAGGCAAGAATGAATTTTAGACGCGCGCGAAGAATAAAGACAATTTAGAGATAAAAGACGAAGACGGCGGCGCAGGAAAAAGACAAAGAAAATACAAGGGGGGGGGCCGGAATGAAGAAAAAACTTAAAGCCATTAAATGCAAAGGCTATTTTAAAACAAGCCGCGCCCAAAGACAAGCCCGGTCGTCCTAACCGGGCGAAAGAAATTGGAAATTTGAATGTATTTATCCAGACTAAAAATTAAAAATTACCGTTCAATCCATAATTTGGAGTTGTCTTTCTCAAAGGGTAAGAATGTCATTATCGGTAAAAACAATGCAGGCAAAAGCAACATTGTAAAAGCAATCGATATCGTTTTAGGGGAAAGCTCACCTGCTTATAATAAATATGAAAATATAACTCCAAACGATTTCTACAATGGAACAACTGAAGATATTCTCATTTGGGTCGAGTTGAGCAGAGATACCGGCGAAAAACTAAATTATGAAGAAATATATAAAGCATACGGCTTTAAGTACCATGCTGTCAGACAATGGGGTGAGGCTTACCTGCACGCTTTAGATGAATCTTCGTTTGACAATTTTATGGATGATCTATCTGCAAAAATGCAGATTACCGAAGATGAAGTATACACTTATTATGTGAATCCAAAAAAAGATGGTGACTTTGAAAAACAATTTGGTAACAAGCATCAATTTGGGTATTGCTTCAGAGCCTATATAGAAGATTCACGAATTCAAAAAGACATCCGATTCTTTTATCGTGAAAACCCGTCCTCTCGTTGGACTCTTGCATTTTCTGCACCCATAAGGAACGAACTGCTTCAGAGTGCTATTATTAATTCATTCCGAGATCCATCAAACGAACTACGAATAAATCAATGGAGTTGGTACGGTAAACTGCTGCGGAGAAGCATTGATACCAACAATGTCAATTTACAGCGTGCATTTTCTCAACTGGGAACAGTCTCCAATGAACTTTTTACGGATTTGCATGCAAAACTAAAAGATTCTCACATAAAAATCGCATTTCCAAATACAGAAATTTGTTTTCAATTCACTACCATCCCATATTTACATAAAACAAGCTGAAAAACGCCATTTCCCGACAGATTTCGAAGATTATCTTTATTTTATCAT
>JAFGAK010000101.1 GCA_016933745.1 Bacteroidales bacterium | reverse complement strand
GTGCCAAATCCTGATCTAAAACCGGAATATATATATAATGCCGACTTAGGAATCAAACAAACTGCTTTTGATTCTAAATTAGAAGTTGAACTTGTTGCTTTCTTTTCTTATTTAGATCAAGCCATGGTTCGTTCCGATTTCACTATAAACGGTTCAAATACTATTATTTACGACGGACAAGAAAGCAATGTACAAGCCATTGTAAATACGGGTTTTGCTAGAATTTACGGGTTGACTTTTGATTATTCGTACCATTTTTCTAAAATGCTTTTTTGGAACAGCAGCTTTACAAGAATAAGTGGCTCCGACAATGATGGTTTTTCAATTCGTCATGCGCCGCCATTGTACGGACAATCTTCTATTAATTTCGAAAATAATCAATGGAAAGTTCAACTTAATGCATTTTATAATGGAGAAATTGCTTTTGAAGACTTAGCGCCTACCGAAGCGGACAAACCCGATTTATATGCGGTGGATGAGAATGGCAATCCCTACTCACCTGCTTGGTTTACAGTCAATTTCAGATCGGCTTACCAGCTAAGCAATGCTTTAAATCTTCAATTTGAATTCGAAAATATTTTGGATAAACGCTACCGCACTTATTCTAGTGGAGTTGCAGCAGCCGGAAGAAGTTTTCGCCTAAGTTTAAGATATCAATTTTAAGTTTTAGAACTTATAATCTTCTCTTGGAGGAGTAAAAACATCAATAATTTTACAATGTGTTATTGCTTTTCCGCTGTGACGTGCTTTGGATGGAATTACCACAATTTCTCCCGCATATAATTTATTCGTTTGATCTTCAACTATTATTTCAAACTCGCCTTCAATCAGGTTAACAATTTGCTCATGCGGGTGCGCATGCACTGGTAAAATGGAATCGGCAACAATTTCCCAATAGGCTATTGTAACTTTTTCAGTATGAATAAATTTCCCGTGAAATCCATTTAAGACTTCTTTCGTTTCTGTCGTATTTAAATTTATTTTTTGCATGTGATCTTAATTGATTTTTATAAAACCTTTTCCTTTCGATGTAAATTTACCAATAATAACGGCATCGTCAATTCCTGCCAAGTGCAAATCGTTTAAATAGTTGGTTGCCTGATTCTCTGACAGGGCGACTAATAATCCACCAGAAGTTTGTGCATCGCACAATAAAAGCTGATTGGTCCGAGTGTGCGAACCAAAATCAATATCTTTCTTCACATATTCCAAATTATTAAAAGTACCACCCGGAATAATTCCTGCAGTAGCCATCGCTTTTGCTTCTCTGATAAAAGGCAATTGATCAAATTCCAAAGTCACATCGCATTCCGAAGCCACTGTCATTTCTCTTAAATGACCTAAAAGACCAAATCCGGTTACATCTGTGCACGCATGGACTTCGTAATTCAACATCAATTCAGAAGCCGTTTTATTTAGCCAACTCATTCGGTTTCCTAATTCAGAAATCAAATCATCTGCCAATAAACCTCTTTTCATCGCAGTAGATAAAACGCCCGTTCCCAAAGCTTTTGTTAGCACAAGCACATCTCCTACTTTTGCACCTGTATTTCTAATAATTTTATCCGGATGAATCAATCCGCTTACCACCATTCCGTATTTGGGTTCCGGATCTTCAATCGTATGGCCACCTAAAACACTAATTCCTGCTTCAGTAGCTTTATCTGAAGCGCCTTTTAGAATTTCTTCCAAAACACTCATAGGTAAAGTGCTTTCTGGGAAACCTACTATATTAAGCGCAAAAATCGGCTTTGCTCCCATTGCATAAATATCACTCAAGGCATTTGCTGCCGCGATTGCCCCAAACTGATAAGGATCATCCACAATAGGTGTAAAAAAATCGAGTGTTTGAACCAATGCCAAATCCTCATTTAATTTGTAAACAGTTGCATCGTCCGAAGTTTCTGTACCAACCAAAACATTTGGATCAAATACACGTGGCAAGGTTTTTAGAACTGCTTCTAACTTTTGAGGTTCTATTTTACAAGCGCAACCCAATCCGTGCGTATAGTGCGTTAACTTGATTTCCTTGGTATCTTTTACCGTAAGTATTTTGTTCTCCTCTTGATCAGGCATCAATGATTTAGCTACCGCGATAATTTCTTCGGCTGCTTTTTTCATATCTACTAAACTCGATCCACGACCAGTAGAAAACCGGATGGTTCCCATTGCATATTCCAACGGCACTAACATGGCTTCTAAAACCGCTGAAACATCGATACTTTCCGAATGACAAGCAGCTCCAGCAGAAGCAGCTACTCCTTCCAAACGATCAATTAAGGTATTGGCTTCTACTTGAGGAAAAGAAATGCTTAGTGTGTTTGGTAATCGTTTCTGCTTATGACCATTCAATTTGATATTTGGCAGTCCGTCCAGCAATAATTGATGCAAATAATCACGTGTTTCTTTATAATGTTTTGCATTCTCCTCTAACTTCTCATTCGCAAGTTCGCAAGCTTTTCCTAAACCAACTATTTCGAGCACATTTTCCGTTCCGGCACGCAAATTTTGTTCGTGATCTGCACCATGCATTAATTTTTCCAATCGAACTCCGTCTTTGATATACAAGGCACCAATTCCTTTTGGAGCATAAAGCTTATGACCTGCAAGACTCATTAAATCAACGCCCAAATCTTTAACATTCGATGAAATCTTACCAATTGATTGAGCACCATCTGTATGAAAGAAAATACCTTTATCCTTAATCAAATCTGCAATCTCAGCAATTGGCTGAATACTTCCAACCTCGTTGTTTGCGTGCATGATGCTAATTAAAATAGTGGATGGACGTATTGCATTTTCAATATCCAAAAGCCGAACAATACCATACTCATCAACAGGCAAATAGCTAATCTCGAAACCAAAACGCTCCAAATATTTACAAACTTCAAAAACCGCAGGATGTTCTACAGAACTCGTTATTATATGATTTCCTTTCTTCTGATTCTCAAAAGCAATTCCTTTGATTGCGTAATTATTCGATTCCGTTCCACCGCTAGTAAAAACAATTTCAGAAGCATCACAACCAAGTAATTCAGCAACTTGTGCGCGAGCTTTTTCAACGGCAAGCTTTGTTTTGACGCCATAGGAATGAACACTCGAAGGATTTCCAAAATAATCGTCTAAAAAAGGTCGCATTGCATCAGCAACTTCTTTCGCTATCGGAGTTGTTGCGTTATAATCCAGGTAAATTTGATTCATGGAGAATGATTATTAAAGTTTGAAGTTAACGGTTCTCTATTTCATTACGGCTAATTAGGTCCTTATTCTTTTCATCTCTGATTTTATCCAAAAGAAATAGGGCTGTTTTTTCAGGATCATCCCTATCAATTTCCAGATCGATAATCGACTTTGAATCGCGCTTTGAATTTCCAAATCGATAACCTTTATCGTAGTAATCTAACGTAATATCTGCAACAAAATCATACGATTTTTCTTGGATGGCATCTAAACATTGCTTGGTAAGTAAGCCTCCTAGTTTTTTTTCGATTTTATGTATGGAATCTACCAAAAGTGCATCATCAACATGAGCATATTCTTTTACTAATCTTTTGATTCTAGCATCTTTATGAACCGTTATACGCCATAATTTTGCTGATCTCATTTGCTTAAACAAAGGATCGGGAATACCATTGATTCCTAAATTCCTACTTTCATCTTCTACCCAAATATGTTTAGTTCGATCAAATGCCAGCCAGGCATGGGCCAAATTATTTTCGAACTGTTCGTTGGTGGGTTGCGGTTCTTGACCAATGGTACCAAAGGCAGAACCTTTGTGATTGGCAATTCCTTCAATATCAAGAAACTGTTCTCCACTTTTTTCAAGTTCCTTCAGAATATCCGTTTTTCCACTTCCTGTAGATCCACCTAATACTATCAGCTTTGCTTCTTGATCGAATTCATTCCGAATATAATTCCGATAAGCTTTGTAGCCTCCAACTAAAGTTGTTGCAGTTAATCCGGCCATTTCAAAAAGCCAAGCCATACTTCCCGATCGCATTCCACCTCGCCAACAATGAACCAAAAGCTCTTTATTTTTAGCAATTTTCTTTGCTTGGCGAACAAAGTCAAGCATTTTGGGACCAACTATTTCCAATCCTTTTTCAACTGCAAATTCTTTTCCTGCTTTTTTATAACGAGTACCAACAATTGCACGCTCCTCATTGCTAAATAAAGGAATATTAAAAGATCCCGGAATGTGCCCCAAAGCCCATTCTGCAGGCGATCTTACATCGATGATTGGCAAGCTTATAGCGAGCTCTAAAAACTCTTTTGCACTAACTTGATTTGCCATGATTTTAATTAAGTTGCAAATTTACGAAAAATGCTAAACAGACAACAGCCGGTAAAATCCGCTTTACTTAGGATCAAAAAGACAAATACGCTCTCAAGTAACGAATATTTCAAAATTAGCTGATCAACTATTGCTTGAAAATGCTTTTTATTTCAATGGCGAATTGGGTTCTTTTGCCATGTGATTATAGGTCAGTTTTTCGATTAAACGTGGAAAAAACTTTTTAAGTGTTACAGATAATTTTCCTTCGACAAAAGTAAGGATCAGCTCTGCTTTGCGCTTTTCTACCGCTTTAGCAATACGATAAGCAACTTCTTCGGAAGTCATCATTTTAGATTCATCTCTTGGAGTTTCACCTTGTTGACTTCCATCTGCCGCCAAAGCCGAAAATCGAACATTCGAAGCTGTGAATCCTGGAGCAGCAACCAAAACATGGACACCTGTTTTCAAATTCTCCACACGAAGTGTATCTAAAAATCCACGTACGGCATATTTTGAAGCAGAATAAGCTGACCGCGCAGGTAAACCCAAATAACCGGCAATTGAAATAACACCTACCAAAGAACCTTTCGACTCCATCAAAGCAGGCATGGCATATTTAGAACAATAAACTGTTCCCCAGAAATTTACGCCCATCACTTTTCGAATTACATCCAAATG
>JAFGAK010000100.1 GCA_016933745.1 Bacteroidales bacterium | reverse complement strand
TTAAATCCTTCTTTTTCGCTGCTCAAAATAAATCCTGCATTTGGATTTTTCTTATCGGAAATAAAATGTAAATCGTCAGCAATATCTACGTAGTATTTATTTGTTTCTGAATAGATTAGCTTGGTAGATCCGGATGCTGGATCGGCAAGTAAAAGGTCGAATTTATTTTGTAATCTGTTGAGGCGTGTGATTGATAATGCATCGTCAGAATTACTCCATTGAATCCTGGGAATATAAATGTCTGTTTCTTCTCCAATATCCATTCGTTGGATCTTTTCACTAGCAAGTGCATAACTGTAAATGTTTACAAGCGAATTGTCTTCTCCTGCTTTTGGATATTTGTATTTTTCGTGTTTGGGGTATAAGCTGCCGTAATAGGTCAGTTCATATTCTTTTACTTTACTCTCGTCGAATTTATAGAAAGCAATGTATTTTCCGTTAGGCGACCAAAAATAAGCTTGTGTAAAGCTAAATTCTTCTTCGTACACCCAATCTGTAGTTCCATTGATAATCGATTCGGCTTTGCCATCAAAAGTGATTTGTTTTTCAGAATCATTCTGTAAATCAACTAAAAACAGGTTGTTTTCTCTTACAAAAGCAGCTTTTTTGCCATCAGGAGAAAAGCTTGCGAGACTTTGCTTCCCGTTCATTGACAATGCTTTTAAGGATTTGGACGCTAAATCGAAAACATAATAATCAGATTTGGTACTATGACGGTAAATGGATTCCGTTTTACTTGCAATCAATACTTGCGTTTCGTTGCTATTGAATTGATAAGAATTGATGCGAATCATTGTGGAGTCAGCAAGTCGTAAATCTTTTGAATCAACAATTAATCTAGTTTGTTCTCCTGTTTGATAACTCGATTCCACAAGGCCTTCTGCTGTCAATTGACAATAATGCTCGCCGTCGTTCATTGACGCAATACCACGCACTGCTTTCGCGTTGAATTGTCGACTATTGAAAATATCATCTAAGCTAATTTTTGAAACGGTATTTTCCTGCGCAATAGCTTGAAATACAATAAACAGTCCTAAAATAAAAAGATAGGTTTTTTTCATGATAAAGTGTTTTGTTAATAGATACAAAAGTAAGTAAAACTATTAGAATTCTCCTCTCAATAATCCGAAAAACAAGAATTTAGGCTTTCTCAAGTGTGAAAGCAAAGGTAGTTCCCAAGCCGGGTGTAGAGCGCACGTTAATGGTTTGAGTATGTGCTTCGACGATGTGTTTTACAATTGCCAAACCCAATCCTGTTCCACCAGTATCTCTTGATCGAGCTTTATCTGTTCGATAAAAACGCTCAAAAATGCGTGGTAAATCTTCTTTCAAAATTCCGGGGCCATTATCAGTTACTTCAATTAAGATATTTTCGTTCATATCGAAGAAACTTATTTTCACTTTGCCCTTTTCTGAATGTCCATATTTTATTGCATTTCCAATGAGATTAGCGAGTAAAGTGTGAACTTGTTCCCGATCTGCAAAAACATGAATAGGCTTTTCATACGTCCTGTTTAAAACCAAAATACACTCCCGTTCAACGGCTTTAACTTCATATAGGTCAAAAATATCTTTAACCAATTCGATGATGTTGAAACGTGTTTTATTTAGTTTTAACTGACCCGATTCCAAATGCGAGATCGTATCTAATTCTTCTACAATTTGGATCAATCTTTCGATGCTTTTTTCTGTTCGTTCTAAAAACTTGACATTAATCGATTCATCTTGAAGGCCACCATCTAACAAAGTAGATACATAGCCTTGCATGTTGAACAGAGGCGTTTTTAGTTCGTGAGAAATATTGCCAAGGTATTCTTTACGATAGGTTTCAAGTGTTTGCAGCTCTTTAATTTGATCTTGGTAATCTTTGCTCCAAGCAACGACTTCGTGGTGTACATTATCAATACTTGGTAAAATCTGTTTCCGTTCCTTTTTAGAAGTCGTTTTAATCCTTTTTTGAGTACTGATGGATTTATAAATGACTTTAATTTTTTGGTATATATAATTTTCTACATGAAGTTGTATAATCCAAAAAGTGAAAATACTCGACAAGAGAAAGACCCCAAGAATATATTCAATTTTAACCTCTTTAACTAGATAGATGAAACTGAGGCTAATTAAATAGAAAATACTAATAAACAGTGACATACGAATAGCCAAACGAGTTGATTCACGCATGAGTTTGATTAATTTTTATCTTCGAATTTATATCCAACTCCTTTGATGGTTTTAAAGCAATCAATCCCAATTTTCTCGCGGATTTTTCGCATATGAACATCGATGGTTCGGTCGCCAACAATCACATTGTTTCCCCACACATTGGCGAAAATCTCTTCACGTGTAAACACTTTGTTTGGTTTAGAAGTTAGCAACTGCAATAATTCAAACTCTTTTTTAGGCAAACTAATCTCTTTCCCATCACGAACAACAACATATTTCTCTCGATCGATGGTAAATGCATTGTGTATACTTTTTTCTTCAGGTTCAATTGTTAAATTTACTTCTGTATATCTTCGAAGAAGAGAATTTATTTTACTGATAAATAATTTTGGGCGAATAGGTTTGGTAATGTAATCGTCGGCACCCGCTTCAAAACCAGCAATTTGTGAGTAATCTTCAGCACGTGCTGTTAGAAAAATCACCATGCTGTTCTTAAGTTCCGGAACTAATTTTATTTCAGCGCAAGCTTCGATGCCATCCATTTCAGGCATCATAACATCTAAGATAATTAAATGTGGTGTATGGATTTTAGCCTTTCCAATGCCTTCCTTTCCGTTTTTGGCAGTAAACACCTGAAAGCCTTCACGTTTTAAGTTATAGCTTAAGAATTCCAGAATGTCTTCTTCATCATCAACAAGGAGTATTTTTACTTGATCTGGATTCATGCGATTACATTAATTTACAAAATTATTTAAAATTTTAAGAATTGAGAAATAGTAATATTAAACTATTGTTAAGTTATTAACTTATTTACTGTATGATTTGTTAAATATAGAGTTTGTTTTCTGTTTACATATGCTTACTTTTGACTAATTATATATTTTATTAGATTATGCCTGTTTTTAATATACTAATTGTTGAAGATGAGTTGATTAGTTCCAAATTGCTTCAGAATTATCTGATTCAAATGGGACATCAAGTAATTGGTATAGTTCCAAGTGGAGAGGAGGCAATAGCATTTGTTATTGAACGTAGTCCGGATTTGATCTTAATGGATATCGAACTTTCCGGTAAACTGAATGGGATAGAAACGGTTGAAATCATTCAACAAACCAAACATATTCCAACACTTTTTTTAACCGGACAAACCAATAAATCTTTATTAGAGCAAGCCAAAGCAGTGGAACCAATTGGCTATTTGATTAAACCGATACAAGCCATTCAGCTTGAAATAATTATCGAAATGACCAGAAAGAAAATTCTGGTAGATCAAGAACTGGAGAATTATCAAAAATACTTGGAGCGTTTGGTTGTGGATAGAACCAAAGGTTTGCTGGAAGAAATTGAAAATCATAAGCTTGCGCGAAAAAAAATCGAGGAAAATGAAATAAAATTATCTGCCATTACTTCATCGGCCAATGATGCTATTATTATGTTTGATGAATATGGACAAATTAATTTCTGGAATTTAGTTGCAACAAGATTGTTTGGCTACGAAGCCGAAGAAGTAATTGATCAGAATATTCGAATTTTGTTTTCTTCGGATAATTTAAACGAAGAGTACAAGCACGGAATTGAATTGATACAGGATGTAATTGATACCAAGCAATTAAGCAAGAATGTAGAACTGAGTGCTACCCATATGGATGGACGAAAAATTCCAATCGAAATGTCGATGGCATCAGTAGATATTAGCGGCGAATCGAATGTGGTTTGTATTGTTCGAGATATGACGCAACGTAAAGAGTATCTAGAGGAAATAGAGCGCTTTAAACTTATTGCTGATATTGCAAATTATGGTTTGGCAATTACAGATTTAGAAGGGAAAATCATCTATCTAAATAAATATTTTGCACGCATACATGGCTATCAATCTGAGGAATTGATTGGCCAAAATTTTGATGTTTTGAGTGATGAGAATTCGCTCTACAATTTCCAGAAAGTTGCAGAACTCAGTATTAAACAAAATGGTTTTGAAAGTGAAGAAATTTGGCATCTGAAAAAGGATAAACAAAAATTGCCTATTTTCTTAAATACAGCCGTTATCAGGAACACTAAAAACCAAGCTTTGTTTCTCGCTTTCTCTGGAGTAGATATTTCGCAAAATAAAGAATACGAACAAAATAT
>JAFGAK010000099.1 GCA_016933745.1 Bacteroidales bacterium | reverse complement strand
CAGCTTCTCCGGGAATGATGCTGAGCACCTGAATACCTTCTTGTTCAAATACAGTTTTCAAGACCTTAACACAACATTTCCCCATCATATTTTTGATAAAAATATGCTGTCTATGATGTTTAATCTGATTTTCCTGATTCGAATTCATAATGACAAATATAGGAAGATAAATAAGTGAGTTTAACTATTTCCTTCCATCAAATAAAAACCTTTACAAAACAATTAAACTTGATACGCTAATCATCTTCAGCAGATATTTCAAATTCCTAATAATTGACGCGTAAATTTAATCAAAATCTTTTGCTCGAATCGACTCCAAATAAGGTTTTTCGCTCCAAATTTGACTGTAATTTTTTTGCGAAGATTTTAAAGGAATAATCCGAAAGCTAAAATGATACGGTTTTGCAAACAATGTGTATTCGGAATGCGCTCTTGAACCCCAAGAATCGTCTCCGGCAACACCGGTTTGTCCGTAGTCTATATCAAGCGTAACAAAGGGCTTCTTATGTATGTCGGTAGTATGCTTGTTGCGTTTTTTATCGGGCTGATCAAAATCAATCAAAGAGTAATTTTGCGCACTAAAATCGAGCATAGGCTCCCCGGCAACCATCAAACCATTGCCGCTACTGTCTTTCAAAACAAACCAACGAACATCGGTATGATTGCTATTTTCTTGCGGACGAATATAGTTTACCAATTGTTCATCGACAGTAGAATTGTACACATCGATTTTAGCTCCTGATTTCCGATCCCAATAACTTTCGTGTGGTCCTCTTCCGTACCATTCCAATTCCTGAAATCGTTTATCGAGTTCCAAACTTAAGCCCAACTTTGGTAATTCGGGAAGTTTAGTTGCTCCCGGCATAAATACATTATCTACATACAATTCTCCATTTGCAGAAATGGTTATGATCCGATGCCAATGAGCTGTTCCATCTGCTAAAGAATACATACTTTCTATTTGAATCTCTCGCTCATAAATCTGTTCTGATTTTAATAATTTTAAAACAGGATTGAGTCCGGCAGTTTTCCAGATCGCAGCGCGTTCTTGAAAACGATTGCCAAAATCGTTGTCTGTCATACCACGCCAAAAATTCATGGCAAAACCTTTTTCGTTCGCAAGCATTTCTTTTCCAAAACAATTCCAACTCATTAAATTCCCATCGTTTTTCCGAAAACGAAATTCAAATCCATCGCCAATTACCGAAATTATTTTTTCATCTTCGTTCAGAGTTAAAGGCTTAAATTGACTCATATTTAGATACTTGAATCCTCTTAACGATTGTATTTGAAACTGTTCCCAAGCCACTTCGTGATTTTTAGGAATTAAAGGCTTTTCTACTTTTGTATTGGCAGAAATCGTAAAAATATAATCTACATCTTGAGCAAATAATTGCCCTTGCATTGGAAGTGCTAAGGTAGCTGATTGTCCTGGAGCCAAATTAATTCCCGGAAAAACGCCTGTTCCAATCTCTTGGCCATCTTGCTGCATTTTCCAAGTAAATGCAAAATTAGATAAATTCGTAAAATGATAATTATTGGTGATTTTTACAAAAGTATTTTGAAGTTCAAAATCGATGTATTGATACACTTTTTTCACTTCCCACAAAGCCGGATGAATTTCCCTATCGGGATACACCAAACCATTAATGCAAAAATTGTCATCGCTCGGAATGGTATCCCCTCCAAAATCGCCACCAAAGGCATAATATTTCTCACCTTGCTCGTTCGTTTGCTCCAATCCTTGATCTACCCAATCCCAAATAAAACCACCTTGTAAATGCGGTTCAGCTTTAATCACATCCCAATATTCTTTTAAATTTCCGGTTGAATTTCCCATAGAATGCGCATATTCGCACATAATCAAAGGCCGATCGTTGGCTCTTTTTGCATAGTCTTGCAGCTCCTCTATAGAAGGATACATCGGACAAACAATAGCCGTTGCATAGTCTTCTCCGGCTCGTTCATAGTGCGTCGGGCGATTTGGATCTATCTGATGCATCCAATCCGAAGCATCTTTAAAATTCACTCCAAAACCGGCTTCATTTCCCATGCTCCAAATAATCACCGAAGGATGGTTTCGATCACGAAACATCATTCTTCTGATACGATCTAAATGGGCATCTTTCCAAATCGGATTATTTCCTAAAGTACGTTCTGGTTTATAACCCATTCCATGACTTTCAATATTGGCTTCGTCAATCAAGTAAATTCCATACGTATCGCAAAGCTGATACCAATACGGATCGTTAGGATAATGTGAAGTTCGTACCGCATTGATATTGAACTGCTTAATCAACTGAATATCTGCTAGCATTGATTCTTTGGAAATAACATGACCACTAATCGGATCGTGTTCATGTCGGTTTACTCCTTTTAATAAGATAGGTTTGCCATTAATTAGAAGCTGTCCGCCATCCATTTTCACTTCTCTAAACCCGATATTTAAACTCGTACTTTCGAGTTCTTCACCAGCTTTATTGAACAAACTCAGAACCAAAGTATATAAATTTGGTTGCTCTGCAGACCATAAATCGGGATAGGCTAATTTGATATCTGCTTCAAACAAATTTGTATTTCCCTCAGATTCCAAGACGCTTTTCTTAACTTGTACGCCTGCTTTATATAAACGAGCTTCAATCTTATAATCGTAATAACTTGTTTTAATACTTGATTGTAGTTTGATTTCTAGTTCGAGTCTTCCTTTGGTATAATGTTCACTCAAAAACGGCTCTGCCTTAATATCTTGCATGCTAACTCTGGGTCTTGCTTGCAAGTACACATCGCGCTCAATTCCACTGATTCTCCAAAAATCTTGACATTCCAGATAAGAACCATCGCTCCAACGATAAACTTCGAGCGCAATCTGATTCTTCCCTTTTTTTAGAAAACGAGTAATATCAAACTCAGCAGGCAATTTACTATCCTGACTATAACCTACTTTTTCTCCATTCACCCATAAATAAAACGCCGACTTTACAGCACCAAATACTACAAATATTTCTTTTCCTTGCCAAGATTCAGGCACATTAAAAGTTTTGCGATACGAACCAACCGGATTCCAATCGTCCCGAACAAAAGGCGGATTTGGATTCTTGGTCCATTCATAAGGAATATTCACGTAGATAGGAATTCCATACCCTTCGAGTTCCCAATTAGCCGGAACTGGAATTTCAGCCCAAGACTGATCGTTAAAATTGACAGCATAAAATTCTTTGGGTCTGGAATCCGGATTTTTCGACCAATTAAACTTCCATAATCCATTTAATGAAAGATAGTTATCCGATTTTTCAGGAGCTAACGCGATCGCATCGTTCCGATTTGGAAAAGAATAAAAAGTGGAATGAGCTGCTTCTTTGTTAATTCCGAAAACATTTTGATTTTCCCAATCAGGATTACATGAATTTTGTGCAACAACGATCGAATTAAAGGCGATCAAAGCTAGGATAAGTGAACTGATTTTTCGCATACATTTCTTTTTATTCGTCCTGACTTTCTAAAAATGGATAGGAAATATCTTTATACAAAGCAATCCCTTAGTTGGGTTCTTTTTCTAATAAATCTGCCACATTCACAATTTTTGCGTACGAACGCAAAGTGTACAACGTCGAGTTGTGCACCTCTTTAGCCGAAATGACAGAACCATTGTAATTCAAATCTTTGGTTGCACAAGCATCTTGCGCTACGCAACAAACAAAACCAAAATCATGCGCTGCTCTAACACCAGCTTCCAAGCACATATGCGTTTGCATTCCAACCAAAATAAGTGTATCTATTTGATTTTCTTGTAAATAAGCGAGCAAATCTGTATCCTTAAAACTATTTACATCTTTCTTAGTAATGACTTTTTCGCCTTCAATTGGAGCTACTAATTGATGAATACTCCCGCCAGGTTCAAAATCATGACGAACATGAACCACCAATTGATTTTTGGTACGAAAGTCTGCCAATAAGAGCGCTGCTTTTTCAGCTGCCGCTTCAGGCTCAACCAATGCGGAAACACCTCCTGGGAAATAAAAATCCTGAATATCAATAATTAATAAAGCCGTTTTAGAATTGGCTTGCGCCGATAACATGATCGGGACAAAAGCAAATAGGATGAATAAATTTCTAAGCATACTTAAAATTTTGCTTGTGATAATTCGTGTATAAAAATCAGGTGTGTTATTTTTTTAAATCGTAAAAACAAAACTTAGGAGAATGTAGCTTTTCTTCTTTTACCAAAGCTTTGATGGCTTTATCAACTTCTTTTTTCTCGATACCAATTTCCTCAGCTATTTGAGCGCTTTTCATTGGTGATCCTGATTTTTCTATAACTTTAATTATAAATTCTTTTGTTTCCATAACGTTTTTGATCTTTTAATTCAAAGCTAAGCTTTTTCGTTCAATTATTTTTTATTTTTCAAATTCAATTAATTCAATTGGAGCTCCGTTATGCTCGATCATTGCCACACGAACACCATCCATAGGCGCATTCGGATAAGTTAGCATTTTAAAGTTGCGATTTGCCAATTCAAAATCCAAATCTTGCACTTCAAAAGCTAGGTGAGGAACTTTTTGAATTAGCGGATCGATCGGGCTATTGCCTTCAAACCGCATCCATTCGATACCAAAAGGACTGGTTTCAAAACCAGAAATGTACAACTTAAATTGAGGCAAATATCTTTCGTTTGGTATCATCTCAGAAGTAGGAATTCCTAAATGATGATAATTCCAGCCCCAAGCACTTGTTGCCAATGGTAATTCGTGCTCCTTTCTAAGTTTTACAGAATCATCCATAACTAACTTAAAACTTGCTGAGCAGCTTTTATTCCGGCTCCCATTTCAAATGGATGTCCACCTTTTCGTAAGGCTTCTTCGATAGCACTAATTGTTGCTAAAGTATCTGCCCGATTGATCGAACCCATATGTCCAATGCGGAAATAATCGCCTTTGATCTCCGGCAATAAACCGCCTGCCAAAATCACGCCTTCTTTGTTTACTTGATTTAAAAATTCTCCACCTTTCATTCCAGAAGGATAAAAAGGAGCTGAAAGTGTAGCTGCAGAAACCTGATCATCAAATGGAATGCTTGTTAATCCCAACGCTTTTATAGCTTCGCGAAATGCTTTAGCCATCAATTGGTGACGAGCAAAACGTGCATCCATACCTTCGGCTAAAATAATTTCTAGACTTTTTTCCAAGGCCATGACCAAATTAACAGCTGGTGTTCCGAAATAAGAAGGATTTCCGGCTTCGTAAGCTTGCATAATAGGCAACCAATTCGTCCAATCGGAATAATAATTGGCCACAGGCGATTTTCTATTCTTCCAGACATTCATGGCTTTTTCTGAAACAACCATAAGCGCCAAACCCGGAGGAACACCAATTGCTTTTTGCGATGCTGTTAAAACAACATCAATTCCCCACTCTTCTTGTCGGATTTCTTCTCCAGCCACCGAACAAACACCATCCAAAACACTTAAAACATGGTATTTCTGTGCAAGTTCACCAATCGGTTTCGGATCAACCATTACTGCGGTAGATGTATCCACATGGGTGAATGTCAGCAATTTATAATGACCTATTTTAAGTTCCTCTTCAATGATTTCCAAAGGAACGACATCACCAATTTCCGATTGCAAAAAAGTAACTTCGGCACCATAACGAGCCAATAACTCGGCATATCGCGCACCGAAATAACCCGTTGAAATCACCAACACTTTGTCACCTTTTTCGATCAAATTAGACCCTGCCATATCCATAGCAAGTGTTCCTGTTCCTGCCATAATAAAAGGCTGACTAGTTGGAGCAAGCCACACTTCACGCATCATCCGTAAGGCATTCCCAAAACTTTGAATAAAATTTGGTGCAACATGACTGGTGGTAGGTTGACCTAAAGCACTTAGGACTTCGGGTTCGAACTCAATTGGTCCGGGAATCATCAATAATTTCCTTGACTTCATACTATTTGTTTTAAATGTTGGTAATCGCGTTTTGTTTCAAAAGTTCAAATAATTTTATTTTCACATTTTCGTCTATGGGTTGAATCGGTTTACGCACCATTCCACCATAAAGTCCGATATTTTCCATAGCCGATTTTAAAGCAGGAACTCCCCAACGAGCTGTAACAGCCGTATTTACGGGAATCATTGCAGCTTGCAATTCTCTAGCTTCCAACAACTGATTGTTCTGAAAATGACGATGAATATCGATGCATTGCTGAGGAGCGATATTCGCCAATGCCAATATTCCACCAACTGCACCAACGGTAAAAGCAGACAATAAAAATCCAGCCGAACCGGCTAAAACCTGAAATCCGGGTTTAGCTCTTCCAATAATATCAGCTATTTTGGTAATATTT
>JAFGAK010000098.1 GCA_016933745.1 Bacteroidales bacterium | reverse complement strand
TGTTGTTGACGATATGATGAGCGGAAGAACGCTCCGAAAAGTAAGCGGTTTAAAGAAAATGGCCGGAGCTCATTTTACCAATTATGCTTTAGGGTGGTCGGTTTGGGATTACCACGGAATTCCGGTAATGGAACATGCCGGAGGAATGCCAGGATATATTTCGCAACTAACTTTGATCCCCGACCTAAACATGGCCTTCATTATCCTAACCAACACATTAAGCAGCTTTCCAACTGCCTTGGAATATGATTTGCTAGCTCAAACTATGGATGATCATACAACGGATTGGATTGGATTTTTTAAAGATCTAAAAGAGCGCGGCGAGAAAGCGGATTTGGAAGAAGAAAAAGAACGAATCGCATCGCGTATTGAAGGAACAACTCATCGATTACCGCTTGAATCTTACACAGGAACCTACGAAGATAAAATGTACGGCAAAGCCGAAATAAGCATGGTAAAAGGAAAACTGCATTTGGTATTTATTCCTGCAAAACACATTTTCTTTTCCGGTATGGAACACTGGAATTTCGATACATTTAAAATCAAATTTGCAGATGAATTTTTGCCAGCTGGTTATATTAGTTTCGATTTTAACTCGTGGAATGTGATTGAAGGATTTAAAATCGATTTAAAAAGCAGCGATTTTCATTTCTTTAATCTAGATTTTAAAAAAATCAAGTAACTTTTTCTACTCTCCAATTTTCAAGTCGAGCGGCATTGTTAAGGTTAGCTTGACAGAGATATTGTCGGAAAATTGATCAAAACTATACGCGCCGTAGCGATACATACTTCCGATTCCTACGTTAAATAAATACAAGCGAACGAGGTTATTAATCATTAAACCACTTTCGAAATAACCAAGTTCCATGGTTTTGAAACTTGTATTGAAATGATATTCTGGATGGTTTAACCAACCCATTCCACCATTTGTAAGTAGTTCAAATTCAGGCTTAAAGTGTTCACTTTTGCCCAAAAGAGTTCCAAAATTATGAGAGAAAAATACAGAAACATATCGATCTGACAAAAACTCATTGGGTCGCATGGTTCCAAAACTTGCCGGCGCCCACAGCGAAAACAAACCATACGTTCCACTTCCGGAATAAAGTTTAGCCAAAGGAAGGTCTCCAAGTATAAATCCACTTCGTAAATCGATTGTAGTTTGTCCTAAATACTTGGTATAAAAAAATTTTCTAAGCTGAATATCTATTTTTTGGTGATCGAAATCGCTATCCAATAAACCTCTAAATCCTTGTGTATAATTTACCCAAAGAATTGGGTATTTGGTTCCCATCGATACTTGCATTCTACCATTATCAAAGAATTTTTCTTTATAGGCAAATCTGAAACTCAATCCAAATTCGGTGGTTTTAAAATCGGTAAACGGATTTGAATCATCTGGTCGTTGGAATTGGTAATTTCCAATTGCCTCCACTTTTTCTTGCTTCGCGCCAGCAAAAACTTTAAAATAGTTGAACATTCGCCAACTTATTCCAGCTTGACTTGCGGTGGTAAAATTCATTCTGCTTATAAAGTATTCCCGATAGGCTCTTGGATCCAACAAAGAGGTTTTATCTTCAAGAAAAGAAACACTTCCGGTTTCAATATTATCTGCAAAATAGTTTATATGTCCTTTAATTTCTTTTGGTTTGTAAAGAAGCAGTTCCAAATTTGTTCCAAATTTTGATTGCTTATCCTTAAAACTATACGCATAATACGCTGACAATTTGAACTTTTCTGAAACTCTTCGATTGGTTTCCATTCCGGCGCCAATCCAAAAGCCTTCAAATGAATTATAGCCAACAAAACGATCTAATAAAAGATCCAAAACGCCCCAACTAACTTTTCCGGTAAGCACTGTTTCAAGCTCTTTCAGTTTCTGATCAAATTTAGCTTCCTTACCAACACTATCCATGAATTGATAAGTTGCCCGATCGCGGTAGCTCAAACTATCTGTACGATAACTTTTCCATTGCTCTTCTTTTTGAAAAGCTGCGTTTGGATCGAGTTCCACTTCGATATGAGAAAAAGCTCGTTTAATCAATTCGGGATTCAACTCAATGTCTTTGATATAGGTTTTACCAATCCCTATCAATCGAGCATTTTTACCGCCGGAACTAACGGATAATACATCGAAAAAGATATTGGTGTTTAACTGCACCGGAAACCACTGCTCGCCATTAATCAACTCATACTTTTGTTGAATCTGAACAGCAATTCCTTTTTCATCTTTTGCGGGCTCGGCTTTCACATTCACAATGGCCCAGCGATTGGTGCTGATATGCAATAATCCTTTCATTCCATCAAAATTTGTATTCGGTCGCGGACGGAACGAAATGGTAAATACGGTATCCTGATTATCAGCCAAAAGCGTATCTTCCATATTGAAATAATACTTAATAAGACTGCCTTTACTAATTGGATTGATATAATTTTTATTGGCGATGTGAATGATTTCGTCGTAAAAAGAAGTGGATTGTAGTTGAGAGACTAAATACACCATCATGGGATCTTTTAATCCAGAAACTTTTGTGGCGACCACTCTTTCGTGGGATTTATCAGGCGCTAGAAATTTCTTTTCAACAGCGGTTTCCATCAAAAACAAATCTCTTTTTCTAAAAAACTGCAACAACCGGTCGGTAGAATCATTTTCACCCAACAAACTATCCGATTCATTTGGAATTGAATCGATGGTAATTACCATTTTATCGTAAGTTGTATAGGAATACGAATCGAGTTTTTGCGGATTGTTTTGATCTCGATTATTCACCACATTTTTTATGATTCGATGCGCCAGATTGGGTCCGGGAACAACGACAAACTCAGCTAACTCAAATTGTTTAGGAGTAAGAAATATTGTTTTTGGTCCTTTTAGTTGATTGGTAGCAACAAATTTGGTTTCGTAACCTAAGTAAGAAAATCGCAAAGAATCATTCCCAGGGGGCAGAACGATTGCAAATTTCCCATCGATATCGCTAGTACTTCCGTATCTCCCGCTAGAAGAGATGATATTTACAAAAGCAAGTGGTTCTTTCGTTTTTTCATCCACAACCAATCCTTGGTATTTAATTCCTTGTGCTACCAGATTGCTAGCAATCAAAACGAAGGCAATGAGAATGCCTATTTTAAACCGGGAAAATTGTTTCATTGTTCTATTCTTAACGAAAATTAAACAATTCATTACATCAGCCGCCGCTTATTAAGTGTAAAACAATTAGATTATCACCATCCTGCACCATTGCCGAACTACGTTCTTCTTTCTTGATTAAGCGTCCATTTATTTTGGTTACGAGCAGTTTAAATGTGAAATTTTTCCGTTGAATAATCTCTTCAACACTTAATTGATCGCTATCATACTTTTCTCCTCGATTATTCAAAGTAATTTCCATTTTGAAAGGGGTTAAATGAATACTTTTCTCGAAAATGGTCCAAAATAACGAGTTCCTAAATTCGCTTTAATCACATTAAGTACACGCTCATCGAAAGGATCAAAAACTGACCCGAAAATCATTTTAACATTTCGATACAATTTCATGTCGGGATGCATGATTGCCGAAGGGCCCAAAACAAAAACGGAAGCATTGTCTGCACTGTTTTGAACCAAATCCAAAAAACTCTCATTAAAGATACTAGTGGCCGTTAGAATAATCGCATCTGCATTTTGTACAAATTCTTTTTGATGTTTCATTTCCTCCAGTATTTCCTCGTCTTCTTTCTTATCAAAGATAAACAAAGGAATACCTGCTTTTTGAAAACGTTTCACAACAGGTTTGAAATTTCCTATCATGACAATATTTTTAAACTTTTTAAAATCAACAAGTTCAAAAATATCTTTTTCCTCCGTATAACTTTGCTGGTAATTCAGATGTGCATTAAAATAAGCTGTAAGTAAAATTCGATGTCCACTATTTTTCAAATCAATTTGTTCAGGAATTTCAGGTAAAAGATTTGTTCCTAAAGTAGCACAAACACCAATATTTCCATTCTTTAAAAGGGCCGCTACATATCGTTCGCCGCAGATTAATTCTTGAATTGAAGTCGAGTCAAAAGTGTATTTTTCGTAAAAATAGGTAATAGGATCTAACATAGTCAGGCAAAATTAATAAGTTTCATGAGCAAAGCAGCAATTCTCTTTAATCAATTTTCAATTTCCGATTAAAGCCTTCTTCCAAGGATAAAAAAGTCTCCGTACCCGTTACTTCTAAGATAGATTGAATTCGATGAACAAGAATTCGTTTTAAATCTTCGTTATTCTTAGCGTATATTTTCAACATATAAGAATATTTTCCGGTGATGGAATGACACTCAACAACTTCGTCGATTTCCAAGATTTTTTGAAAAACCTCTTCATGAGTTTTATTTGAAGTTAGGTTTACTTGTATTCCAACAAATGCGAGTGTGTGATAACCCAATACTTTAGGAGATAGATTGAATTGAGAACCACGTATCAATCCTGCTTCGTTCATCTTTTGCACCCGCTGATGCACGGCAGCTCCACTTACGCCGCATTTACGAGCCACCTCAACAAAAGGAACACGCGCATCTTCTCTTAAAATTCTCAAAATTCTTTTGTCTAAAATATCTAAATGAAAGTTTTCCATGGTAAAGAATTCTATTTTATATCAT
>JAFGAK010000097.1 GCA_016933745.1 Bacteroidales bacterium | reverse complement strand
TTAATGGTGGATTTGTACAAACACAAAAGCAAATTTGAAGATGCCATTGGCGTATATCAAGAACTGCTAAAACAAGAGCCTGCCAACAACGAATATTTAGGCGATTTAGCACAATTGTACAGCCTGACTCAACAGCCTGATTTAGCGATTGAAACGCTCAATAAAATGGAAAAATCCATCGGCGTGACCGAGCAGGTGAGTTTCTTAAAACGCGACTTGTACTTGAACTCAGATCGTTTTGAACCCGCTGTACTAGAAATGGTTAAACTCTCCGAAGCTTTTCCAAAAAACAGCCTGTATTTAAATCTGATTGCCGAAATGTATATGGGGAACAACGAACCTGAAAAAGCATTTCTGTTTTACCAAAAAATACTGGATGTAAATCCTTCCGATCCATATATCCGAATTACTTTGGCTGATTATTATCAGCACAAAGGAATGTATAACGAAGCCTTTGAAAATTTGCAACAAGGCTATTTAAATCCTGCTTTGGAATTAGATACCAAAATTCAAATCTTGATGGGTTTATTCGAAATTAAAAACATTCCGGAAGACCGAATCCGCACGGAATCTTTAAAACTGGCTAAATCGATGGTGAAAGTCCATGCCGACCAACCCGGATCACATGCCATTTATGCCGATTTACTTTATCGCGATAGCCTTTACTCCGAAGCAGCTAACGAATACAAAGCAGTACTTAAAATCGACAGTAGCAGATATGTTGTTTGGGAACAGCTTTTATTTAGCTTAAATAATCGTACTGAAACAAACGAAATTGTTGATTATAGTGCACGTGCAATCAAGCAATTTCCAACAGAGCCGCTTCCTTATTTATTTAATGCAGTTGGAGAGTTTTTGCGCGATAGCACAAAAAGAGCTATTACAAGCTTGGAAGCGGGACTTCCATTTGTTCAAAACGCCAAACTGATGGAGCAATTCTACATGTATTTAGGGGATGCATACTATCAAGAAAATCAAAAGGAAAAATCGTTTGAAGCCTATGACAAATGCCTCGAAATAAATCCATCAAACACTTTTGTACTCAATAACTATGCGTATTATCTAGCACTTAACAATACATTGCTAGATAAAGCCAAAACCATGGCATTTACAGCCATAAGCATTGCTCCTGGAGCAACCAATTACGACACCTACGGTTGGGTGCTTTATCAAATTGGTTCTTACCAAGAAGCATTGAAATACATCGCGTTAGCTATCGAAAAAGACGAAGATCCCAGTGCGGAAGTTTTGGATCATATGGGTGATGTGTATTTTCGTTTAGGTGAACAAAAAAAGGCCGCAAAATATTGGAAAAAAGCTAAGAAAAAAGGGCTAAACACTCCGGAATTTATTCATAAACTAGCAAACGGATTGGACTAATGAATAAACGCTTTATCTATTTTCTTGGTTCTTTCTTGCTTATTGTTTTTCTATCTTCCTGTCAAAGTCAAAGAGTTCAAAAGAAAAAACCAATCAAGCTTATGGGGCCGGAATATGTGTTGGATTTAATGCATGCTGGTGAGTCGAATTTTACCTCTTTTTCAGGAAAAGCTAAAGTTGATTTTTTTGAAGGGAAAAAGAAAACTCCATTTTCTGCGCAAATACGGATTCAAACCGACAGCGCTATTTGGATTTCGGTATCGAGCGGCATTGGCATTGAAGGTGCTCGCATCTTGTTAACTCAAGACTCTGTTAAATATGTAAACAGATTGGACAAGTCCTATTTTGTAAGCGATTATGATTTCCTTTCAACACTTTTAGATTCTGATATTGATTTTTTTATGATTCAGGCTTTGCTAACCGCAAAAGACTTTTCGTGGCAAAAATACCACAACCTGAAAGCCAAACTCGATAATCAACTCTATCAAATTGAATCAACCAACCGCCATAAGTTGAAAAAAAAGTCGAAATTAGGTACCTTTGACGAGCCTGTTTATTATCAAAGTCTTTGGATTGATCCGGATATTTTTAAAATCAGACAAATCAAAATAAAAGAGCTGGGTAAAGAAAACAGGAAAATTTTGGCTAGCTACAATCAATATAAAAAAGTGGACAATCAGTTTTTTCCGCACAGTATGAACATCGAATTAGATACCGAAAATGGAATGCGTTTGGAATTGGTTTATTATAAAACCTCAATGAACGAAACCCTCGAATTTCCTTTCAGTATCTCTAAAAAATACAGCCCGATTAAACTATGAAAAAAAGCTTGGCTAACTCTTCCTTACGATTCATCGCGATAGCAATTATCTTGTTAGCTTTTAGCCATTTTAGTTTTTCCCAAACTCGATCAGCCCTTGACAAACAAATTGCTCAACTCGAAAAAGAGATCGCTTATACCAATCAGCTTTTAAACACAACTCAAAAAAACAAAGAAGATTCGTATTACAAGATTGAGCTATTGAGTAAGCAAATTAATCGCCACGAAACTATTTTAGTTTCATTACAAAAAGAAATCAACAACTTATCGCAAGTCATCGATTCTAAACAACTGGAAATCAGAAAAAAAGAAGCCGAATTAGCTGCACTAAAAGAAGAATATGCGAAAATGATTTATTTCGCAAATAGAAATAAAGGTAGCTACGACAAGCTAATGTTCATTTTTGCTTCCAAAGATTTTAACCAAGCTTACAAACGTTTAAAATATTTTGAGCAGTACAGTCATTACCGAAAAAACCAAGTGAAACTGATTGGCGAAAGACAATTGGCTTTGGATGCCGATGTAAAAATTCTAGAAAAAGATCGTGCTGACAAATTAAATCTCAGATTAAAAGAAGCCCAAACTAAAGAAAGTCTTAATCAACAAAAAGTAGAGCAACAACGCGGAATCAATCGTTTAAAAACCAAAGAAAAGAGTTTAAAAACAGATTTGCAGAAAAAAGAGAAGCAAAAGGATCAGTTGAAAAAAGAAATCGAAAAACTGATTGCCAAAGAAGCTGAAAAAATGAAAAAATTTGCGCTCACTCCAGAAGAATTGGCTTTGAGTGGCGAGTTTGAAAATAACCAAGGTAAATTACCTTGGCCGGTAGAAAGAGGTGTTCTGTTTAGCTCTTTTGGCGAACATGCACATCCTTACTTAAAAGGCATTAAAACCCGGAATGACGGTATTGATATTGCTACCGACGAAGATTCGCAGGCAAGGGCTGTTTTTGATGGAGAAGTACGAAGTATTATTTCTGTTCCTGGTACTGCCAATTATGCCGTTTTAATCAAACACGGTAATTTCTTTTCGCTCTATTCTAACATTGTAAAAGCGACTGTAAAGCCTGGCGACAAAGTGAAAGCGAAACAAAATTTAGGTGTCATCTACAAAGATCCGGCTGATCAGAGTAGCAAATTACAGTTTCAGCTTTGGAAAAATACCACAAAATTGAACCCAATAAATTGGTTAGCCAAATGATAAATGACAAACGCATAGTATTAACTTTAGATGCCGGCGGAACCAACTTCAGATTTTCCGCCATACAATCTGGTAAAATCATTACCAATCCCGTAAATATTGAAGCGAAAGCAGAATCATTAGACCAGATTTTTGATAAAATCATTTCAGGATTTCAAGCATTAATCGATCAATTGCCTTTGGCACCATCAGCAATTAGTTTTGCATTTCCCGGTCCGGCAAATTACGAAGAAGGTATCATTGGTGATTTAGAAAACCTTCCACTTTTCAAAGGAGGTGTTGCACTTGGACCGTTTTTAAAAAATCATTTTAAACTACCTGTATTTATTAATAACGATGGCGATTTATTTGCTTTAGGCGAAGCCATTGGCGGTTTTTTGCCCACTATCAACATGGAATTGGAAAAAGCAGGAAATCCAAAACGTTATCGAAATTTGATTGGGCTGACTTTTGGAACCGGTTTTGGTGCTGGGATTGTTTCGAATGGGGCTTTGTTTATTGGTGATAATTCGGCACAAGCCGAAATCAACCGCATGAGAAACCACTTACTTCCTGCAACGAGCATCGAAGACAGTGTAAGCATTCGAGCAATTAAACGCGTTTATGCACAAGAAGCCAAACTCCGTATTGATCAAACTCCTGAGCCATTTGATATCTATAAAATAGCCAAAGGCGAAGTTGAAGGAAATAAAAATGCAGCCTTAAAAGCTTTTGAAACATTAGGGATTGCAGCAGGAAATAGTGCCGCCGATGCAATTACTTTATTAGATGGAATGCTTGTTATCGGAGGCGGATTGTCGGGCGCTTACGATTTAATCATTCCTCACATGGTAAAAGAAATGAATAAATCTTTTCAATCTATATCAGGAAACAGCCTAGAACGAATGGAAGTAAAAGCCTACAACTTACAAGATGCCAGCGACAAAGCGCAATTTTTAAAAGCAGAGCTGAAGCATATTCGTATTCCACGAAGTGAGCAAAGCATTGCCTACGATAGTTCCAAAAAAATAGGTGTGAGCGTAAGCTTACTCGATACATCGGAAGCAGTAGCCATTGGTGCTTATGCATTTGCAATTCAAAAACTGGGACAAGCAGAATAATTCTCTTTGTGTAAAAGAGATTTCTTATATTTATCGATAAACTTGGATTGCTATGGATTTTTACACCAATCAAAATAAATGGAAATTTATTCTCTTTCTTCTGGGTGCAATCATCATTTTAAGTTCGCTTTGGTATTCCAATTTATTGGTAAATAAAGTACGCGAACGCGAACGCGAAAACATTCGGATATGGGCCAGCGCCATTCATAAACGGGCAGAATTGGTAAAAACAACCGATTTGTTTTTTGCACAACTCCAAGACGAAGAACGCAAAAAAGTAGATTTATTAGCCAAAGCATACAAGAAAATTAACGACGAGAAACAAAATGAAGAATTGGGTTTTTATGTCGATATCATTACAAGCAATACCACCATTCCTGTCATTTTAACAAGCAGCAACAAAGAAATTCAAGCTTCGATGAATGTGATTCCTTCGGTGGACAGTATTCCTTTTTTAGAAGGTGAATTATTAGAAACTTTTAGCCATTATCCACCTGTTGTAATGGATTATGTTGCTAACGAAAAACTTTACTTATACTATACGGACAGTCGGATTTTTACAGAAACGCAAAACATGCTCGAGGATTTAAATCAATCGTTTATTAACGAAGTATTAACCAATACCTCTTCTGTTCCTGTAATTATAACCGATTCTAGTCAGAAAAAAGCATTGTATTCGGGTAATATCGAACAAATTATATCGGAAGATTCTAGCTCCATGAAATTGCTGATTGACGAAATGCGACAAGAGAACACACCAATTTTGATTGAACTTGCCGGCAGAGAAAAACAGTACATTTTTTTCAGCGATTCTTTTTTACAAAAACAGTTGACCTATTATCCGGTTATTGTGTTTCTAGCCATCGGATTGTTTCTACTGTTTGCTTATTTGGCTTTCAACACGGCACAAACTAGTGCACAAAATAAATTGTGGGCCGGTTTGGCCAAAGAAACAGCTCATCAAATTGGCACGCCCTTATCGTCGATGTTGGGCTGGGTAGAATTACTCAAAGGCAATGAAGCGGCTCAGCAACAAGCTTTCGAAATAGAAAAAGATTTGAAACGTTTGGAAACTATTAGCGAACGATTTTCGAAAATTGGTTCCGAACCAAAACTAGAACCAGAACCTGTTTATGAAGTGATTGAAGAAGTTTTGTCGTATTTGCAAAGTCGTACTTCATCCAAAGTCAATTTTCATTTACAACAGAATTTAGAAAAAGGAAGTTCCTGCAAACTACCACTTAATGCACAACTCTTTGCATGGGTTATTGAGAATCTTTGCAAAAACGCGATAGATGCAATGGGTGGAAAAGGTGATATCACACTTCAAATGAGCGAGACAGAAAACAATGTTTTGATTGATGTGAGCGACACCGGAAAAGGTATTTCGAAAGGCAATTTCAAAAACGTATTTCGTCCCGGATTCACAAGCAAAAAAAGAGGTTGGGGGCTTGGCCTGTCTTTAGCTCAGCGCATCATTGAGCACTATCACAAAGGAAAAATATTTGTTAAGAATTCAACTGCACAAGGCACAACTTTTCGGATTATTCTAAAAAAATAACTTTTAAATAGTCACCTTATTCTTCCTTCAACGCAGTTTCCAATGCATCTACCAATTCACTCAATTGCTGAATAACGGCTAATATGGTTTCCGGTTTTGTTAAATCGGCTCCTGCCAGTTTCAGTTGATCAACCGGATAATTATTTCCTCCGGATTTTAATAAATTCAGATACTTTTCCAACGGTTTTTGATCGCCCTTTTCCAAACCTTCTTTTACTTGCTGATACAGACTTGCCGAAGCCGCAAAACTAGTGGCGTACTGATACACATAAAATGGTGAACGGTAAAAATGTGGTATTCTCGCCCAAAAAATATTGGCTTGATCACGCGTAAAAACATCCTCGCCATAATACTGCAAATCCAATTCTTCGCAAATTTCTGTTAAGCTATCGGCTGTTAACGCTTGTCCTTGCTCAATGACTTGATGAGCTCGAAGTTCAAAATCAGCAAACATGCTTTGAATAAAAAAAGTGCCGGTTATGTTTTCGATGCTTTGTTGCAATAAAGCAATTTTTTCTTGCTTGTCTTTGCTTTTCTTCAACATAAAATCTAACAACAATCGCTCATTAAAAGTAGAAGCTACTTCAGCAACAAAAATAGTGTATTCGTGCGTGCTAAAAGGCTGGTTTTCTTCTGATAACATGGTGTGCAAGCTGTGTCCCATTTCGTGAGCCAAGGTAAAAACATGATCTTGCGTTTCGTTGTAATTCATTAAAATAAATGGATGCACGCCATAAACGCCCATGGAATATGCTCCCGAAGATTTTCCGTCGTTTTCAAACACATCAATCCAACCATTTTCAAGCGCGATTTGATATTTATTTGCATAATCCGATCCCAAAACTTGGATCGAAGCTAAAACCATTGCTTTTGCTTCTTCCCAATCGTATTTTTTGTCGAAATCTACCAAAGAAACCCGACTATCATAGCCATGATAATCGTTGCTTAATCCAAGATGTTTAGCTCGAAGTTGATGATATTTTCGGAGTGCATCTGTATGTTTTCCAACGGTTTCAATCAAATTGGTATAAACTTGTTGAGGGATATTATTTTTTTCGAGTTTTGCTTCCAAACTGGAATTAAAATTTCGTGCTTGTGCAAAGGCAAAATCTTTATCACAAATTCCTTTATACAGCGATGCAATTGTGTTTTTCTGATTCGCATAAAGCGGATAGAACGCATCGGCGGCATTTTTCCGATCAACTCTTACTTTAGAAGTATTTAGCAAGTGCGCATAATTGCCATGTGTGAGTTTCAATTTTTCGCCATTTTGCAATTCAATTTCAGGAAATTGCACATCGGCAGTTGTTAGATTGGTATAGGCATTGGCAGCTGTAGAAGCGGTGGAAATAAAGAACGACATCAATCGCTCTTTATCTTCTGTTAGGATATGATTTTGCTGACGATGCAGGTTTTCCAAACTAAAACGATAAGGTTCAAGCTTTGGTTCTTGTTGCATCCATTCTTGCCAAATTTCTTTGGGAATATCTCGTAATTCGGGAGCCATCCACGAAGTGGCTGTTTCCATCAAAGCAAAAAACTGCATCACTTCCTGCAACTTGGCCTGAATCGTATTATCTCGATTATCAGCACTTTTTTGCAAAGCAGGAAAAGCGTACACTTTATAACTGCTTATTTCGATCTGATCATATTTTACAAGTGCAATGAGCAAATCAGAAGCCGATTTTCCAAGACTTCCTTTCAAGGTTTTGAAGGATTCTACTTCCTGTTTAAGTTTTTCGAAATCGATTTCCCATGCATCCCAATTTGGAAAGATATGCGTAAAATCCCATTTGTATTTTGGTTCTATTTCTTCTCGTATTAAAGTTTTTGGTTTCATCCGTTACTTATTTTTTTAATGATCGTTTAAAAAATGGGTTGCCGTTTGCTCAATGATTTCTTGGATACTTTGAAATTGAAAACCAATGCTTTGTTGAATTTTCGCATTGCTGTAATAGCTTTTCTTCATCGAAGAACGAGCTGTGTTTTTGGTATAAGCCGCTTGCTTTCTCGTTAACATAGTTTTCAATTTCATAAGTCGCCAACTAAGTTCACTCATCCAAGGTTTTACTTCGGTTGTTGGTGCCTTTTTTCCTAAACTTATCGCGATCGCATTAAATAACTCTTGATAGGTCAGGTTTTCTGAATTCAGAATAAATCGCTCGTTGCTAATCGGACTTTCCATCAAATGAATCATCGCTTTGCTTACATCGAGCACCGAAACATATCCATTTACGCCGGGCGTATAAAACTTCAATCCTTTATATACCAATGAAAACAAGGCAGCGCTTCCGCTGTTCCATTTCGCAGGACCAAGTATCACCGACGGATTCACAATAACGGCGTTTAACCCTTCTTCCATTCCACGCCAAACTTCCAACTCTGCCAAGTATTTACTTCTGGAATAGGCTGATGTTTTATCGGCGTTTTTCCATGGAGTTTCTTCGTTGGCAAGTTCGCCCGAATTAGCTTTACCAATAGCTGCGATGGAACTCACAAAGCACAATTTTTCGACTTTGTTGTAGATTGAAGCATTCACTACATTGGCTGTTCCTTGCACATTGATCTTCATCATTTTTTGATCATCGGCTTCGTGAAAAGAAACCATCGCTGCGCAATGATATACTTTTTTAGCTCCTTGCAATGCGTTTTCCAAAGTGGAATAATCGCTTACATCTGCATCTACCCAATCTATTTTTTGGAATAATTCTTCTGCGTTTTTGCTATAATACGTAAATGTTTTCTTGACTTGATTCAGATCTGAATTAGAGCGTTTAAGAGCGCAAACTTGCTCAAATTTATTGCATAAATCGAAGAGCAAATGCGAACCAACTAATCCTGTACCACCAGTTACAACTATCATTTTGCAAAAGTAGCGATATTCCTTGGTCGATTTTAGGAATTCGTAAGGATTCTTGTTGCAGGACTTTGAGTTTATTCGTTTTTCAGAAATGACTCTGCCACAGGTAAACTAAAACTAAATGTTGAGCCTTTTCCTAAAACACTGGAAGCTTC
>JAFGAK010000096.1 GCA_016933745.1 Bacteroidales bacterium | reverse complement strand
TGATCTGTAATTGAAATTAGGGTCTCATTAAAAGAGCTGAATTGTTTTTTAACAGCAGCTTTTATTTCTTCCCACCCTTCCAGCTTTTCATCGTTTTCTGTCCCGATTAGCAAAACATCTTCGCTTTGCAACCAAGTATTTTTAATCATTTCGAAATTTCCACTCTCGTTAGCAGCGGCTAGATTATCAAGAATTTGAGAAATCAATAATTTCTCTTGTTTAATTTCAGTATCCGTTTTTTTTAATACCTGAACAACTTGTGTGTTTTCTTGATTAGTACATGAAACGACGAGGAAAAAAGCACTTGATAGTAAGAAAATACTCATTAACTTTTTCATATAAACCTCCATTTTAGGAATTGAATCACTTCAAAGTTAATTATTTCAGCAACAAAAATAAAGGTCTGGGTAGTAAATGATCAAAAATAAAAAAGCCTGATAGAAATATCAGGCTTTTGAGGTGGCATCGACTGGAATTGAACCAGTGACACAAGGATTTTCAGTCCTCTGCTCTACCAACTGAGCTACGACGCCGTTGTGTTTGAGAGTGCAAATTTAAACCCTTTTTTGAATACCGCAATAATTTTTGAAAAATTTTACGCATTTTTAAGCCCTGAAACCGAACAAAGTTAACTTATGCTTCAAAGCCAACCTATAAAGGATATCGTTTCATCCGTTCTAATTGGATGCATCATTTTGTTTATCAGTCCATTAATTAGTTCTTGTGTAAGCAACCAAAGCTCAAAAGAACAAGCCGAAAAATCCTTGGATTCTTTGAATATTCCTCTCGATTCACTTGATGTGGGCCCAGCATCTGGCAATAACAAATCAATCCCGGCATCCGAACTAGGGAATTCTTCAAGCTTTCCGAAATCACAAAAGATAATCCACTCCGATTTGCCCGATTTTTCGTCTTTTAAAAATACTTTAACAAAGAAAAAAGCCTTTTTCAACTTTCTGAAACCCTTTGTTCAAAATGAGAACAATCGGATTTTATCAAAACGACGTTTTATTGAAGAACAATACAAGATGTTCTTGCAAAATGACAGTCTTTCAAGTTCCAATCAAAAGGAGTTAATCCGTTTAGGTGAAAGATACCGCTGCACTCACCTTTCTATAAGCAACGACAGCTTATACTTGGAATTGTTATTAAAAGTAGATGCCATTCCTATTGAACTTGCGCTTACACAAGCAGCGCTTGAGTCTTCGTGGGGAACCAGTTACTTTGCGCGAATTGCAAATAATCTATTTGGAAGGTGGTGTTTTACACCCGGTTGTGGGATTGTTCCACGGGCTCGAAAAGCAGGAGACACACACGAAGTAGCAAAGTACAAATCTGTATCTGAGAGCGTTCAGTCTTACATGCATCTTTTAAATTCACATCCTTTTTTTGAAGAATTAAGAAAACAACGAGCATCTGGCAAATCATCTGATAACCTAACATATGCAGTAAATCTAGCCAAGGGCTTAACGGCTTACTCTGCGCGCAAGAATGCGTATGTTCATGAAGTACAGAATATGATTCATGCAAATAGGAAATTATTTGAAAATAAATCCATCGTATCAGATTCAACGCTGGAATTAAGCACGAAGCCCATTAGCTTAAGGCGTTTCAATTAAGATATTTTATGAATAAAAACGCTTTCAGCACTGAATAACACTGGGAAAACAGTTATTTTTGCGGTTCACTTTTTCAACAGAAATGCTAAACCTTATCCTCGATTTCGGGAATACACGCTACAAGCTGGCTCTCTTTGAGCAAGATGATTTGATTTACCAAAGCTCGGGCATAGAATTAAACACCTCAGATCTACTAAAACTAAAGTTAGATTACCCAACGCTAAAAAGCACTATTTTTTCAAGTGTAATCGAATTGAAACCGGATCTGAAATCTTTTTTGCTTACTGATTTTCAAGCAATTGAACTAAGCCATCTCACCCCAATTCCGATACAAAATCAGTATCAAACACCAGCGACACTAGGAAAAGATCGACTTGCTGCGGCCGTAGCTGCGGCCATGCTTTACCCAAAATCAAACGTGCTGATTATCGATGCTGGAAGCTCTATTACTTACGATTTGATTACAGAAAAGGGGAACTATATTGGTGGTGGAATTAGTTTGGGAATACAAATGCGATTCAAAGCGCTACATCATTTTACAGGTAAACTTCCTTTGATAAGTCAAACCTATGAACAAATAGAACTCGTAGGTAAAAACACAGAAGAATCGATACGTTCTGGAGTTTTAAATGGACTTTTACACGAAGTAGATGGAATCATTCATGCATACAAAAGTATTCATAATGATATTTTGGTTTTAATTACTGGTGGTGACTTAAAATATTTTGATAAGAACTTAAAAAATAACATCTTTGCAGCGGAAAATTTAGTGCTACAAGGCTTAAATTTTATACTAAAATACAATGATAATAAAAAAGCTTAAACGATTCGTTTTCTTCGCTACCTTACTAATGCCATTTCTTGCTTTAGCCCAAGGTCAAACTACCAGCCCATATAGTTTTTTCGGGATAGGTGACACCTATGAACAAGGAAATATTCGGAATTTCGGTATGGGAGGTGCCAGCATGGCTGTGCGTAGCAATATCTATATCAACTTCAGTAATCCAGCATCTTTGATCGGCATTGATTCCATGTCATTTGTAGCAAATGCCGGAATCCAAAGCACAACAGCTTCATACAGAACCAATGAGCAAACGAGCAAATTTGGATCTACAACTGTGAATCACTTAGCTTTTGCGTTGCCAATAACTCGCTGGTGGAAAAGTAGCTTTTCCATTCTTCCATACAGTACCATTGGATATGAAGTACAAGAAGATCAAGTATTAGACTTCAATGTTTTATCTCGATCTATTTACACTGGCGAAGGTGGATTAGACCAAGTAAACTGGGGAAATGCTATCCAATTGACTAAAAACATCTCTGTCGGCGTTAACACCAGCTATTACTATGGAAGAGTTGAACATCAAAGCACTGTTATTTTTCCGGATTCTGCCTATCTAAAAAATACACGATTGCAAGAAAGAGATTTGCTGCATGGGTTTCGTTTTAATTTAGGTACTCAGATTTTCATCCCCTTAGCTGAAAAAAGCACATTAGGAATTGCTGCAACCTTTTCACCTCAAACGGTTTTAAATGCAGCAACTGATTATTTAGCAATTACCTACACCGGCGATTACAACGGCTATGAGTCTGAAGTAGATACTATTGCGAATTGGGCCGGAACTTCAGGAAATGTTACCTTGCCTTATGGTTATGGTTTTGGACTATCTTTTGAAAAAAAGAACAAGCTCCTTGTTGCTGCAGATCTTATGTTCGATAATTGGAAATCATTCAATTATCTTGGTCAAAGCGGGAATTTCGATGATAAAATAAAAGCATCTCTGGGGGTGGAATTTATTCCTACAAGTAATAACTTATCTTCCTATCTAAAATTAATGCAATACCGATTTGGCCTACGATACAACAGAATGGGATTACAATTTAATAACAATACAATCGAAGAATATGCAATTAGCATAGGATTTGGCTTACCTTTGCGTAAAAGCACCTCGGTCTTAAATCTTGGCATGGAAATTGGACAAAATGGTACGGTAGAGAACAGCCTGATTCAAGAACGCTTCTTCAAGATTGCCTTAGGCATTAGCATTCGCGAAAATTGGTTTAGAAAAGGAAAATATTTTTAAAAACATAAATACAAAGAAATGAAAATTAAATTTTTATCGACTATTCTGGGTTTAATTATGAGCGTCGGTGTTTTTGGTGCTCAAGTGGAAAGAAATACTAATTTTCAAGACAGAATCACCACACTAGAACCTCAAGGCGGAAAATACGGAACAGATAGCGTAAAATGTATTACCGAATTATCACTGTATCAAGAAGCATTTAAGCAATGGAAAAAATCCAATTATAAAAGTGCCATTGTAAACGATTTCGTTCGTCATTGGAGATGGGTATTTTTAAACTGTCCACAGGCTTCAGAAAATACCTATGTAAACGGGCTGAAAATTGTTGAGTATTACTTGAATAAAGCATCCACTGATGTTGCGAAAAACGCCTACATCGATACCATGGAAATGGTATATGAAGGTCGGATTTCAAACTTTCCTAACCATTATAAAACCGGAAAAAGTCAAGTCGGTGATTTAAAAGGTAAATTAGGTGTTGATTTATTTATGGTTGCACCTGAAAGATGTGAAAAAGCCTATAATTTCCTTAAAGAATCTGTTGAACTCGAAGGAAAAGAAGCGAATACTGCTGCCCTAGTATTTTACTTTAGAGCAACCATCAAAATGGTAAAATCCGGCAAATCCGATGACGGCTTAATTGTAGATACGTACGATCAAATTACTGATATTGTTGACTACAATATGAACAAATACAAAGCTAATACCAAAATTTTACCTCAATGGGAAAATGTAAAAGGTAATATCGACAACACTTTTGAACCTTATGCTACTTGCGATATTTTGATTGATATTTACCGCAAGAAATTTGATGCGGCTCCAAATGATATGGTGCTGCTTGACAAGATTACTAAAATTCTTAAAAAGAAAAAGTGTACTAAATCAGATTTATTCTTCGATGCAACCGAAGCTTTATACAAAGCAGACCCTAAACCTGAATCCGCTTTATTGATGGGAAAAATGAACATCGAAAAAGAAGACTACGCAACTGCAGCTAAATATTACATCGAAGCCATCGACTTGATCGAAGACCCTATTGAACAAGCTGATACTTACTCTGATTTAGGAAAGATTTACTACAAATTAAACGATTTTGAGAAAGCGCGAACCTATGCTCGCAAAGCGATTGCATTAAATCCTTCAGACGGAATGTCTTACATTTTGATTGGCGATCTATACGCTTCTTCTGCTGATAATTGCGGCGACAACGATTTAACAAAAAAAGTGGCCTATTGGGCAGCTGTAGACAAATATTATCAAGCTAAAAAAGCAGATGCCGAAATGGAAGATTTAGCAAGCAAAAGAATCGCAACTTACTCCAAGCATTTTCCAACAATGGATGTCATTTTCTTCCATGATTTACAAGAAGGCGATTCTTTTAAAGTGGAATGCTGGATTAACGAAACAACTACGGTTCGTGCTGCGAAATAATCTAAAATGTGAAAAATAAATTACCAAAAAGACCTGTCGTTTTTGGATTAAAAAGCATTGTTGTAATCTTTTTTACAGCAATGCTTTTTGCTTGTGAAAACCAAATGGAAACCATCCGTGAGCTTACAACCAACGATACGATTCCGTCGGAAGTAGCTATGGGCGTTCGCATTATTTACTCTGACTCCGGCATGACTCAAATGATTCTTACTAGTCCTATTTTATATCAAAAAGGAGGTGACGATCCTTATGTTGAATTCCCGGAAGGATTAAATGTAAAAACTTACGACCAAACCAATGCTTTGGTTACCGAACTGCAAGCAGATTACGGAAAGCGTTTTCAGAAAGACAAACGCATGGAAGTTGAAAAAAACGTGGTTGTTACCAATTATCAAAACAATAAAAAACTCTTTACAGAACGTTTGTTTTGGAACGAAAAAACAAAAAAAATATACAACAATACCTTTGTAACAATCATAGAAGAAGACAAAACCATTCATGGCGATAGCATTCGTGCAGATCAGAACTTCGAAATGGTAGAAATTTTTAATATGCGTGGAACTATTCAAATAAAAGACGAGGAGCAAACAAAAAAATGAGCGATTATCAAATAATCATCTTTAGTCTATTTTTCTCCGCCTTATTTTCCGGGTTGGAAATTGCATTTATTAGTTCTTCGAAACTAAAAATGGAGCTCGATAAAAAAGAATCAAAAGCAAAATGGCTCTTTTCAATTTACAATTCTCCTTCAAAACTAATTGCAACGCTGCTTTTAGGAAATAATATTTCACTTGTATTTTATGGTTTTGCTTTCGCGAATGTGCTCAATACTCCTATCCAATCTTTTTTAGGAAGTTTAAGTTCGAACGAATTATTAATCTTATTAATCCAAACACTAATTTCCACTATTTTAATTTTACTTGTTGCTGAATTCTTTCCTAAAATCATCTTTCGGAAGAATCCGAACAGTATCCTTCTCATTTTTGCTATTCCTTTGTTTATCATTTATTACCTCTTTCTACCTATTATTTACTTCATCAACTGGATTGCAAAAATGCTCTTTCGTTTGATTTTTAAATTCAACTTAAAAGACGAAGATGTAAGTATCTCTCCAGGTGAATTAAACGATTTTATACAAGAAATTACAGATAATCAAGAAGAGAGCGTTTTAGGTGAACAAGAAAAAGTACTTTTCAAGAATGCTTTGGAATTTCGCAATATCAAAATTCGCGAATGCATGATTCCTCGTACCGAAATAAGCGCCTTGGAATTGAATGAATCTGTAGAAGAGGTGCAAAAAGAGTTGATTGAGTCAGGTCATTCAAAAATCCTCATCTATGAGGAAAATATCGATAACATCATAGGTTATATACACGCTTTTGATTTATTTTCGAAACCCGCATCGATCAAATCGATTCTCCGCCAAACACCTATTATTCCTGAAAGTATGCTTGCCAACCATGTTTTATCTTTATTTATCAAGCAAAATAAAAGTATTGCAGTTGTTGTAGACGAATTTGGCGGAACCAGCGGTATCGTTACCATGGAAGATATTATGGAGGAGATTTTTGGGGAGATTGAAGATGAATTTGACAAAGGGATTTTAATCGATAAAAACCC
>JAFGAK010000095.1 GCA_016933745.1 Bacteroidales bacterium | reverse complement strand
TTGCCAAGCACCAGCATCCATGCTGAACAGCTATAATAAATCAATCGTTATCTTTTTGAATGATTCGGAAGGCTAGGATAAATACGAGACAAAATTAGTCCGTATTCTAAAAACAAGCAATAACTAGGTTACTATTTAAAAGTGATAGGTGATAAATGAAAGTGTCGGAAATCGAGTGAATAAACAAATAACCAAAGTCAAAAAAGTGAAATTGAGATCAAACTAAAAGCCAATTACTGCACCAATCTTTTAAAAACCTTGAACTTTTTCAACTTTCATTCACTTGTTGTGGGGTACACAGCGTTAAATAACCAACAAAAAAGGTCAGCCCAAAAACGGACCGACCTTCTTAAGAATCTATAAAAAATGATTTACCAGATTACTGCACGATCAGCTTCTGCTAAAAACATTGGATCACCTTCTTTCACTCCAAAGGCTGCGTGGAATTCAGGGATATTAGGCAAAGGACCATTCACTCTGAACTCGCCTAATGAATGAACATCTTCCTTCGTTAAACGAATCTTTTCTGCATCGCGAATATTTTGTGCCCAAACGTGCGCGTAAGCTAAGTAAAAACGTTGCTCAGCTGTAAATCCATCAATATCGGCTATTTCTTGATCGCCTTTGGCTTTCATAAAAGCGGTATAGGCAACGTTTAAACCACCAAGATCTGCAATGTTTTCACCTAAAGATAATTCGCCATTGGCATGAACATCATCCAAAACAACAAAGCTATTAAATTGATTTACTAACACTTGAGTACGTGCATTGAAACGTTCTGTATCTTCTGCTGTCCACCAATTATTTAAGTTTCCTGATTTGTCGTATAAACTTCCTTTATCGTCAAAACCATGTGTCATTTCATGTCCGATAACAACTCCAATGGCACCATAATTAACCGCATCATCGCCATCCATAAAGAAAAATGGAGGTTGAAGAATTCCTGCTGGAAAAACAATTTCGTTTACTGAAGGATTGTAATAAGCATTCACCATTTGTGGAGGCATTCCCCATTCTGTTTTATCAACGGGTTTATTGATTTTGCTCATGTTATAAGCTCTTTCGAATTTGCCTGTACGTAACACATTCATTACATAGGAATCCTTTTTAATTGATAAATCGGAATAATCTCTCCATTTATCAGGATAACCAATCTTTACTGAAATGGTTTCTAGTTTTGCTAAAGCTTCGGCCTTGGTTACATCACTCATCCATTCCAGTGCTTCAATCCGAACGCCAAGCGCATAACGTAATTTGTCGACTAAATTGATCATGCGTTGTTTGGCTGCTTCGGGGAAATATTTTTGAACATAGATTTGTCCAATTGCTTCGCTTAAAGATCCATCAACGGTACCTTGAACTCGTTTCCAACGTGGACGTAGTTCTGGTGTGCCTCGTAAAGTTTTACCAAAGAAAGCAAAGTTTTCGTTTACAATATCATCACTCAAATAAGGAGCTGCATCATGAAGCATATGCCAACGGAAATAGGTTTTCCAATCAGTTACATCTATATCCTTTAACATCGAACTCATTTCTGCATAGAACGCAGGCTGACCAACAATAATAACTCCCGGATCGCCCAATCCTGCTGCATCAAAATACATCTTCCAATCATAAGCAGGAGCCATATCTGTTAATCCTTGTAAATCAGTTTTATTGTAATAATTAGATGGTGTACGCATATCCAAACGAGTCATTGATGCTTTTGCTAAACGGGTTTCCATTTCCATCACTTTCTCTGCATTTGCTTGAGCAGTAGCATCGTCATCGTTTAAGATCATAAACATATTCTTAAGATGAGCAACATAAGCAGTGCGAATTCCTTCAGCACGTTCTGATTCGTCGGTATAATAATCCCGATCAGGCATGCCTAAACCTCCTTGCCAAAGATAAGTAACTACCATTTCACTATTCTTTGAATCGGCCATGCCAAATACATTGAATAGTCCACCCATACCTTCTTCGTGTAAATAACTGATATAGGCATTGAGTTCCTCTTTACTTTGGATCCCATCAATCGCTTCGAGTTCAGCTTTTAGCGGACTGATTCCGTCTGCATTTAGTTTCACACTGTCCATTCCAATGGCGTAGTAGTCGCCAATTTTTTGAGCTACAGAACCGGCTTCGTTTTCTTGTGCCGATAACTCAGCAAAGATTTCTTTGATTTGTTTTTCGTTTCGATCAATCAGAGCATCGAATGAACCGAAACTACTTCGGTCGCTTGGTAACGGATTATTTTTGATCCAGCCACCATTTGCATACAGATAGAAATTCTCCGTAGGATTTACGGTTAAATCCATATCTTCTGCTTTAATTGCTTTTTCTTTCTGCATAGGTTCTTTACAACTTTGGAGCATTCCGAATGCCATGATACCTCCGATTGAAAGTATCGACAAATTCCTAATTAACTTTCTCATGTTTTTGCTATTTTCCTTTTTAATTATAGTTTAAGTGTAAGTAATCTATTTTCAGACAGTTATATCGATTATTAATGCATTAATGAAACGACTAATTCCACTGAAAATTTCGTTGTGCAAATTAATAAATATTCTTCTTTTTTATTCATTTAGAGCGAATAAAAGGAAAATCTATTGAAAAAGAGCCCTAATTTCCATGCATGAGAGTTTGAAGCTCCAATGCATGGAACGTGAAATTATGCAAGCAAATAGCAAAGAATCGCGCTAGCAGAACTAATTCAATTTTAGACTATTAATCATTATTTCATTGTCGGCAGATGCATTAGCCATTACTTTGGTGATAATTCCACCAAAGCTTTTTGCCATTAACGAAGAATTCATTCTGGAAAGGATTACTTTACCATTTTTTTCATAAATGGCCACCCGACAAGGCATCATGGATGCAACTACGCGAGCATCAACATTGCTTAGTATTTCTCCTGCATATTCAGGATGGCACAATTCAATTACTTTTATGGCTTGTACTTCGGTGCCGAATTTGGCTAGACTAGCCTGCAAATCGTGGGTTTTAGAAATTTTCCAACCTTGATTTTGAGCTGCCTCTTCGAAGCGAGCCACGGTTTCTTCAAAATTATACTTACTTTCATCTTCCATAATCATAAGCGATGGTGCTTGGATGTAAAGGAGTGCAAAACTGATTAAAATACCAGCCACTAAGCCAATAAGGAGGGTTCCAATTTTATTCATAAAATGTGTTTTTTAGTTTTGATAAAAGTAGTGCTATAATTTTGCTCAAAACCGAAAATATTGTGGAGATTCGTCAAGTTAGAACTATCGTAAATCTATTCATGTATATACATAGATTTGTTTAGATGATGAGCAAACGCAGTATTTATTGAATTATAACATTCAAAAGGAGAGCTAAAAAAAAGTCTTCTAAGTTTGAATAGAATAGATCATCAGAAAATCAAAATAGTTGAGTTTTTTACATGCTTTTGATGAAATGATCTTGTTAAAGTCTTGCTAAAGCTAGAAATCCGGCATGCAATCCAATTATAATTGAGATGTAGATGATCCATGCATTTTTATTGGAACCAAAAAAACTCAATCGGATCGAATCCGCATGACAGGAACTTAAACAATCGCCGCAAAGTGTGCAATTCCAACCTGCCGAACCGCTTTTTACATCAATAGGAGTAAGCGCATCGTATCTGCATTCCGTACTGCAAATATTACAAGCCGTACAACTATTCTGATCAATTTTGATTCGCGCAGGATATAATTTTCCTAATAAAGTAGTTACACTTCCAACTGGGCAATAGGTTGTGCAATGCAACATATAACTTAATTTACGTGAAAAGAATAGCATTATAAAAACACCAAGTAAACCAAATCCCAATGCCAAAACAAAAGCTACACTTATCGAAATACCAAAATAGTTCATCAGCGCAGCAGACGCGATAACGAATGCTAACATGAAGTAACGTAAAACGATGGTTTGCTTGCGCGAAAAAGTTTTCTTTGGTCTTTTTTTATTTCGTGCAGATAAATTGTCCCAAGCGCCAATATAGCATAGATGCGAACACCAACCTGGTCCGGCGATAGCAAGTGTTGATAAAAGCAGGATTGGCATAAAAAATCCTTCGCCTCGATAAATTGGAGCTCCAACAATAAGCGCAGGAATAGGTAAATGTAGTTTTCCTGTCATTAAAAACCGATCATCTAAAGTGAGTCCAAGAATAAACTGACTGAAGAAAATTACAGAGAAAAAAAGCCAATAGCGAACACGCACATTTCCAATATTTCCGGTTTTGGCCATTATTTGTCCCAACCAAACGGCATAAATAGTTAAAACGAGAATTTCAATCCACCATGTTCCCGGAAAAAAACGTTCAGCCAGAAGCATCGAAGGCTGTACGAAAAGATGAACAGGAATCAATAGAAAAGGAGGAAGGAGTAAGGTAATAAAAAAAGCAGTGAGATTTAATTCTTTAAAATAGTTCATTGGTTTTTATCTACAGGAAGCATTACTTTGTTTCCTTACAAAATCTTTTAATTACGTTGTATGCATTGCTAATTCCGAGTTCTCCGGCTTTGCTTAAATCAGGGCAAGCAGAAGCATTGTCTTGCAAAAGAATTAAAGTCAGTCCTCGGTTGTAATAAGCTTCGGCTAGGTTGGGTTGTAATTCGAGTGCTGTATTGTAATCGTCCATAGCTTTCATATACTCTTGCATTTTGCTGTAAAGATTGGCGCGGTTATAATAGATAAACCCGAGTTTTGGGTAAATTTGTAAAGCCATATTGTAATAATCAACTGCTTTTTTCAAGTCAGGAATTGCTAGTTGATTACTTTGGTTGTTGAAATCATCCAAGGTTTTGCTAATCTGTGCTTGGTTGCTTTGGGTATTTTCTTGCATCTTTTCCATGGCCATTAAATAGGCTACATTGGCTAGATTTAAATAGGCAAAGCCGAAGGTTGGATCGAGCTCGATGCTCTCTAAATAAGAACGTTCTGCACTTGGGAGATTTCCGATTCGTTCGTTCAGAATTCCGATATACAAATGGTTGTATGGATTGTCAGGCTGATCTTTTAAAGCGCTAGTTAGTCGTTGCAGAATTTCGCGTGCTTTAGTAGGATGCAACAGGCTTACTTCTTTGGTTAAACCAAAAGCCAATTTATATTGCGCTAAATTCGATTCATTGTATTCTGAGATCTCTTTTATAAAATATTGTTTGCGTTTTTCGTCGATGTATACTTTTTCGTCTTTTGCCAACATCGATATATTGAAATTCGATTCCAACTCGATGTAAACATTTTTAAATTGAATATATCCATCGTCTGCATTTGCATTGTTGAAGTCACTTTCAAACGCAATTAATTTTGTAAGCTGCATGCTATCTTGAAGTAATTCAGGGATTGAATCTTTTCCATCGTACTTGTCGCGTATAGTTTCTGCAAATAAATAATCAGAATAAGCTCCTTTTTTGTCGTTGATTTTTTCTTTGATGGCTGATCGATTCAAGTAAGCACGGGCAAAATCCGGAAATAATTCAATCGCTTTGTCATAGTCTTTTATTGCTCCTTGATAATCACCCATCAAGCTTTTAACGTAAGCTTTGTTATAATAGCCATAAATATTAGTTGGATTGATACTTGTTACTTTTTCGTAATCAATCAAGGCGCCTAAATAATTCTTATCTTCTGTCTTTAAAATGGCTCGATTGTAAAAGGTAAGCGCATTGTTTGGATCTAGTTCTAATACTTTATCGTAATCGGCGTAAGTTCCTTTAAAATCTTTTAAATAGTAACGCGAAATAGCTCGAAAGTAATAAAGCAGAGGATCTTGATCATCGAGTTTCATTGATAATTCAAAGTCGAAGATGGCTTCTTCGTATTTTTTCATTCCAAATTTTAAAATTCCTCGGCGCAAATAAGCTGATTTGTTTAAATAGTTTAGTTTGATGGCTTTGTTTATTTCGTCCAAAGCTTCGTCCATTTTCTTCAGTTCATAAAGAGCTAAGCCCTTATTTAAGTAGGCGTTTTCGTTTTTAGAGTCTAGAATGATGGCCGTATCAAAATCGGCAATGGCGCTCTTATAAAGTTTAAGTTGAAGTTTAGCCGATCCTCTGTTTACATAAATATCTGGGTTATTCGGTCCACGATGAATGGCTAGTGCATAGTCTTTTAATGCTTCGTGAAAAAGCTTTTGTTGCTGCCTGCACATGCCTCGGTACAAAAAAGAATAAGAGAAATAAGGGTTGATGTCAATCGACTGATTTAAATCGTCAATTGCTCCATTGTAGTCGCCCAAAGAATATTTCGACAATCCTCGGAAAAAATACGGTTCAAACTTGTCGGGCTCTGCTTGAATTGCTACTGTCAGATTTTTAATTGCTTCGGTATAATTATCGTTAAACAAGTCGGTTCTTCCCATAGCTAGAAAGCGTTTGGTATTTACTTGTGCTTGAACGGCATTTCCTTGCAATAGCAGTAAAAATAATAGCAAGAATGCGAAATAAAAAGGTTTTTCTGTCTTCATAATCATTGTCAAAATTAGATTATTTTTCTCTCAAACCTTTTGTTTTAGCAGTTTTTAACGAAATCATTCATGATTCAACAAATTGAAATATCTTCGCGAAAGCATTCTATGAAAAAAGGCGACTTAAAATCCAATCTAATTTTACTCCTTGCAGCTGCTATTTGGGGCTTTGCTTTTGTTGCACAACGTAAAGGTATGGAGTTTCTCGGTCCATACACGTTCAACGCATTGCGCTTTGGAATTGGTTCAATTTCGTTAATTCCGCTGTATTTGCTAACGCGAAACTCAAAAGGAAACGAATGTTTCGATTGGAAAAAAGCATTGAAATCAGGCATCATTCTCGGCTTAATCTTGTTTATAGCCAGCTCAGCTCAGCAAATTGGAATGATTTACACAACAGCAAGCAAAGCAGGTTTTATTACTAGTCTTTATGTTATTTTGGTGCCTATTTTTGGTTTGTTTGTAAATCGAAAAGTTACCAAAACCTTGTGGGTTGGCGTTTTGATAGCGATGATTGGTTTGTATCACCTAAGCATTCGCGATGGATTGACGCTCGTTTTGGGCGATAGCTTAATTTTTGCTAGCGCCATCTTTTTTGCTTTTCATATTTTGTTGATCGGAACCTTTGCCCCCAAACACAATATCATACTGCTTTCGGTATTTCAATTTGCGATAACCTCAATTTTAAGTCTTTTTGCCGCGCTCTATCTCGAAGAAATAGCGCTTCATAGTATTCAAGACGCTGCAATTCCAATTTTGTACGGAGGATTATTTTCAGTTGGAATCGCATTTACCTTGCAGTCCTATGCTCAACGCAAAGCGCATCCAGCTCATGCTGCAATTATATTTAGCTTCGAGTCTGTTTTTGCTTTGATTGGTGGTTGGTTAATTTTGAACGAAGTTATTGATCTACGAGCCGGAATAGGTAGCCTATTTATGTTAGTCGGGATAATCATTTCTCAGCTCGATTTTAAAAGTAAAACAAAATGAAAAGAAACCTTTTACTGCTGTTTGCCTTGCTGTTTTTTTATGTTGAGAATTTAAATGCGCAAGAGAAATTTTCAATTGTTTCGAAATTGGAGCAACTCGATGGAATTGAATTTGAAATGCTCGAAAAAGGGAAAGATGGTCGTGAGAATATTAAAATATTTTTCACTCAACCAATTGATCACACCAATCCTACGGCTGGATTTTTCAAACAAAAATTGTACTTGTCGCATCTAAGCGAAAAGAAGCCCATGGTCATCGTTACAGAAGGTTATCAGGCGCGTCGAAATTACATTTCAGAACCTGCCAAATTGCTCGAAACGAATCAAATTATTGTTGAACATCGCTTTTTTGGAGAATCAGCTCCGGATAGTTTGGATTGGACTAAACTGAATACCTTTCAAGCTGCTTCCGATGATCATCGGATTGTAGAGCTATTCAAAAAAATCTATCCAGAAAAATGGTTAAGCACCGGAATTAGTAAAGGCGGACAAACTACAATCTATTTTCGCTATTATTATCCAAACGATGTTGCTGTTTCGATACCGTATGTGGCTCCTCTCAATATTGAAAAAGAAGATGCTCGAATTAATTTGTTTTTAAGAACAGCTGGAACTCCTGAGTGTCGAGCTCAATTGCTTGATTTTCAGCGAAAACTTTTAGCAAAAGAAGATCAAATTTTACCACTTATAAAAGCGTATAAAAAAGAGAAAAAATTAGAATTTCCGCAAAGCGATGGATTGGTTTTTGAGTTTGCGGTTTTAGAACTCCCTTTTACCTTTTGGCAATGGGCTCCATTTACTTGCGAATCATTAAGTAAGGTGGAAAACAAAGCCGATTCTCTGTTTAAAAAACTTCAAGATGCCGGAATTTTAGATATGTACTCTGTTGAGAGTCAATCTTATTATTTACCTTTTCTTGTGCAGGCTTATCAAGAAATTGGTTATTATAATTTTGATGTAGATTCCTTGAAATCGCAATTAAAATCGGTGAGCAATCCAAGCAATATTGTTTTTCTACCGGATTCATTGCAGCTTCCGTTCCTCGATCATCTGATGGAAAAAGTACACCATTGGCTAGCGAATAATGGCAATAATTTCCTCTATATTTATGGAGAACAAGATCCTTGGATTTCCACTTCACCTAATCCCGATGCTCGCGTGAATGCACTTAAAATGGTTTTAATAGGAGGTTCGCATGCAACGCGACTCAAAGATTTTAGCAATGAAGAACAAAAAATAGCCGTTGATTTGATAAGAAAATGGCTGGATGAAAAAGATTAAAATGATTTTAAAATGGAATTTATAGCAAAATACACGGTTGGTATTGGCGATATCAATTACGGCGGACATTTAGGTAACGATAAAGCATTGATAATTTTTCACGATGCACGGATACAATTTTTAAATCATTTTGGTTTAAGCGAGTTAAATATTGGCGAAAATAGAGGAATTATTATGGTCGATGCCCAAATAAAATATCTGCGCCAAGTTGGTTTGCACGATGAATTATGCATCGAAATAAAGATCGATATCGAAAATAGCAAAAAGTTTGTTGTTCATTACGCAGTTAATAACAAGAAGACTCAAAAACAAGTAATTAGCGGTTCTACCGGAATGCTTTGTTTTGGTTATGCCGATCAGAAAGTGAAACAACTTCCTGCATCTTTTGTAAATTTGTTCGATTAATTAGATATTAAAAGCATGACCCATTTCGAAAGCTATTTTAAAGATTTCACGGAACGCTATTCAAACTTATTGGCCAAACAAGATTCCTCGAATTTACATTTGCTTTTGCAAGAAGCAATTCCGACTTTTAATTCCACCGAAAAGCAACTAGTGGCATCGCTGCATCAGTTAAAAGCAAGAGCATATTCCTTGTTTGCTGAAAATAAGGAGATGAATCGCCATTTTGAAGCCGCCGTTCAATTGCTCGACACATCAGAAAATTGGAAATTATACCTCGATTGGGCTAATTTATATTTGATGCAATTACGGATTTTTGAGAATGATCACGAAGTAAAAGCTTGTTTCACAAATGCTTTATCTGTTGTAAATAGAGTAAACTTAACAACTTTGAAAAAAGACGTTTATGCAACTTGGGCTGTCCGTTCTATCCAACATTTTTGCATGCTTGCTTTGGCTGAAAAAAAGGAACTTCCAGTTACTTACAAAACCTTGGATTATTCTCCTTTACCACTTTCTGTTATTAATAATTCGCAGCTTGGAAAGGAGTTCTACGCTCATTTTTTTAAAAATATTGCGCTTGCAATTGAATTAAGAGATGCAAAATTTTTAGAGAAGCTTCTAAAAGTGATTTCCATCGATGATGCCACGCTTTTAAGCAATGCGAATTTATTGAACAAGTTTCAGCAAATTACGAACGATATCATGGATTTACGACCTGAATTTGCAGCTGAGTTTAATTTCTTGTTTAGTAGTAGCAATCGATTTAAAGCTTTTTTACCCAACTTCCATTTATTTATTTCCTATTTGCAAACTCAAAATGCCGGAGGCTTATATTATTTTTTTACAGCAATGTAACGTATAGCCGTTTCTAGTTTTATTTTAACGAATTTATAACCATCAAAAGAAGCCTTATTCTCGAATAATGCGTACCTTTGTTAATTAATAAACAATGTTATAATTCCACTAGTTTTTGCTTTATCAATGGAAGCACTTAACAGCGATATAAAAAATACTACAGAGCATTTACTCGAGAAATTAGCCTCAACCGAAGAAGCTTTGATTTCTTCTGAAAAGAAATTTAAATTTCTTTTTGATTACAGTAGCGATGAGATTTTTTTAGCGGATTTGCACGGCCGCTTTATTGAGGTAAATAAAAGAGCTTGCGAAAGTTTGGAATATTCACGAGACGAACTTCTGAAAATGCGCTTTTCGGATATTAAAACGCCTCGTTTTCGACAACAAGTGGCCGCTAATATTCAAAAAATTCAAGAGCTTGGAAAGTTTACCTACGAAACGGAACACCTTACAAAAAGTGGCACTTTGGTTCCAATCGAGATGAAAAGCAGAATGATTAATTATAATAATCAAGTTGCAATCATCAGTGTAGCGCGAAACATTGAGAAAAGAAAAGCGACAGAGAGAAGAATGTTGAGTATCATTTTGGAAACTGAACAAAAAGAACGTAAACGATTTGCCGCGGATCTCCACGATGAGCTTGGTCCAATTTTGTCCGCATTAAAACTTTATACGGATTTGCTTAAAAAAGATGAGTTTAAAAAAACGAGTAAAGTAGAAGTTCTTAAAAATGTGGATGAACTTACGGATATGGCCATTCGAACAGCCAAACAAATTTCGGCTAAAATAACTCCAAATGTTTTGCACGATTTTGGTTTAGCTGCTGCCATTCAAGAGTTTTGTAAATACATTACTGAAACTGGAGTCATCAACATCAATCTCAAAGTAGAAAAATACGCTATTAAAACGCGAAGTATTGTTGAAACCGTATTGTATCAGTCGCTTAAGGAATTGATAAATAATACAATAAAACACGCTGCTGCAGAAAATATTACCATCGAGTTAAAAAGTACAAACAATCAAATTGTGCTATATTATCGCGATGATGGAATCGGTTTCGATGTGAAAAGTAATTTGGAATTAAGTCACGGACTCGGTCTTAATAACATTGTAAATAAAGTACAAACCATCAAAGGAAATTGCGATTTTATGAGCACTACCGGTGATGGATTGATCGTTGTAATTACTGTCAAACTTGATAAAGAGGAGAGCTAATTGGAAATTATAAGTGTAATTATTGCAGATGACCATGTCATTTTTCGAAAAGGACTTGTTACAATTTTAAACGAAATTTTAACCATTAAAGTGGTTGCCGAAACTAGTTGCGGACAAGAACTTTTAGACGTGTTAAAAACTCAAACTGCCGATGTGGTTTTGATGGATATCAAAATGCCAGGAATGGATGGTATTGAAGCCACTAAAAAGTTATCGGAGAAATATCCGAATATCAAGGTAATCGCGCTTACCATGCACGAGGAAATAGGCTATTTTAATAAAATGATAGAAGCTGGTGCACGCGGATTTTTACTCAAGAAAACAAATAAAGATCAGCTGGAAGAAGCAATTCACGCTGTTTATGATGGTGATAATTATTTTGCCGAAGAGTTTGTTATTAGTACGCAAAAAACAGAAAAACCCAAATCAATAAGTTCGGTTCATTTGTCAGCACGAGAAAAGGAAGTGCTGGATTATATCTGCAAAGGTTTTTCTAACAACGAAATTTCAAAAAAATTGGGTTTAAGTCAACGAACAATCGACGGACATCGCTCGCGCTTATTCGAAAAAACAGGCGCGAAAAATGCTCCTCATTTAGTCTTGTTTGCAGTCAAAAATGGATTGGTAAAGCCTTAATCAGGAACTTTCTTAAAGTTCTCCTTTGTTAATTGCGTAATCACGCAACCCTTAATATGCCCTAGTTCAATCCTAAATTAGGTGTAAACACCCAAGCTTAAAAAAAGTTGAAAAAAAGTTGAAAATTGTTTATCTGTTATTTAATTAACAATCAGTATTTTAAGATTGTTGTTTTATCTAACAGGATATTTTATTTCATTATAGAATGATTTTAAGTATCACATAATCAATAGATAGAAGTTTTTTTAGGGTGTAATTACTCTATTTTTTTTGAGGAATCTACTCTAAAATATTTTTCATGTTAAGTGCAAATTTGTATGCATAAATAGTACAAATCAAAAAATACATTTACCATGAAAACAACAAAAAAAATATTATTAGTTGACGACGATGTTGACGTGATTTCTGTTGTAGAAACCATTCTTGAAAACGAAGGTTATCAAGTAATCACTGCATGCAATAAAGAGGAGGGAATTGAAAAAGCCCGCACAGAAAAACCTGATTTAGCCATTTTAGACGTGATGATGACCAATCAATTTGATGGTTTTGAACTTGCTGAAACCTTGGTAAAAGGCAAAGAATTCAAAAATATGCCGGTAATGATGCAGACATCCATCGAAATCTTTGAAGCAGACGATGATGATGTGGTAAAATTTGCCCATTACTATCGCCAAAATATGTCGAGTAAAGAATTGGATGTTTTATTAATTCAGGATTATGCTGCGCAAAAAGCAGGGGTGGATTATAAAGATAGCAATGGGAAAATTCATTGGCTTTCAGTTGATGGATTTATTCGCAAACCTGTAAGTGCTAAAACATTAATATCCAGTATTAAAAGAGTACTTAAGGAAGAATAGCATTCAAAATAACTAGTAGACGATACGCAATTCTAAAAGCTTTAATAATGAACGAACAAACAAAAAAAATACTCAATAAATACCTTCACGCCGACAGGGACAGCCTAATCCCAATTCTACAAGAAATTCAAGAATCCGAAGGATGGCTTTCTGAGTCATCTTTAACGGAGGTTGGTCGTCATTTGAACATGCCTGTGAGCAAGGTTTATGGTGTTGCGACTTTCTATAATCAATTTCGATTTCAACCACAGGGTAAGTTCCACATTCAAGTATGTCGTGGTACAGCCTGCCACGTTTTAGGATCGGCCACCGTACTTCAAGAAATTCAAAAAGCTTTGAAAATTAAGGTTGGTGAAACAACCAAAGACGGACTTTTTAGTTTAGAAATAGTTGCGTGTATTGGCACATGTGGGTTAGCGCCGGTTATTAATATCAATGGAAATTTCCATGCCGGAGTAACTACTGAGTCCTTAAGTGAGATCATCGAATCCTATAAAGAAAAGATTAATATCTAGAGCATGACTGTGATGAATAACTCAAAGAATTTCCTTTTAGCTGAAGTTTTAAACAATACTTCAAATGGTAACTATTCAAAACAAATAGATACTGAGTTGAGCGTTTTGCGTAATGAAAATATAAGTAAACCCATCATTTTTGTCGGAGCCGGAACTTGTGGGTTGGGAGCAGGTGCAGATAAAACACTGGCTGCAATAAAAGAGTACGTAGAAACCAATCGTATTGATGTTGATATTATCGAAACAGGCTGCATTGGTTTGTGTTCATCTGAGCCTTTGATGGATATCCAGATTCCAGGTCGAAATCGAGTTTCTTTCGAGAAAGTTACTGCAGATCAAGTGATCCCGATTCTCTCCACCGTTTTATGGCATACGATTATTCCACTGAAAAAAGTACTCGGCCAATTTGCTAGCGATCAAAATAGAGCTTGGGATGGCGTAAACTTTATTCACGAACATCCATTTTTCAAACCTCAAAATCGGATTGTTTTGCAGAATTGCGGAATTCGTAATCCAATTTCAATCGAAGAATATATAGCGGCTGGAGGTTATCAAAATTATCTTAAAACCTTGCGGAACTATTCTCCGTTTGATATTTGCGATAAAATTGAGCAAAGCGGATTAAGAGGTAGAGGCGGAGGAGGATTTCCTGCAGGACGTAAATGGAAATTTGCTGCTCAGGAGCAAAGCGATCAGAAATACTTGATATGCAACGCAGATGAAGGCGATCCCGGTGCATTTATGGATCGTGCTGTTATTGAAGGCGATCCGCATCGATTGATCGAAGGAATGGCGATTGCAGCCTACGGAATTGGTGCAACTAAAGCCTATGTGTATATCAGAGCTGAATATCCGCTGGCGCTTAAAAGATTGAATATTGCTTTAGACCAAGCTCGCGATTATGGTTTATTAGGAAAAAATATTTTTGATTCAGGTGTTGATTTTGAAATCAAAATAAAAATGGGTGCAGGAGCATTTGTTTGTGGTGAAGAAACCGCACTGATTCACAGCATTGAGGGAAAAAGAGGAATGCCTCGTCCTCGTCCACCATTTCCGGCCAAAGAAGGTTTGTTTGGAAAGCCAACCATCATTAACAATGTGGAAACCTTAGCAAACTTGCCTACCATTATCGAAAAAGGCGAAGAATGGTTTGCGTCAATCGGAACGAAAAAAAGTAAAGGAACCAAAGTGTTTGCCTTATCAGGTAAAGTGGCCTTAACAGGATTGGTTGAGATTCCGATGGGAACAACGGTTCGACAAGTTATTTTTGACATTGCCGGCGGAATTAAAGCTGGGAAAAAATTTAAAGCAGTTCAGATTGGTGGTCCTTCAGGAGGCTGTATTACCGAACAGAATTTAGATATTCCAATTGATTACGATTCATTACTCGAAGTAGGAGCGATGATGGGATCGGGTGGTTTGGTTGTAATGGACGAAGATACTTGCATGGTGGATGTTGCAAAATTTTTCATGGATTTTATTCAACGCGAAAGTTGTGGTAAATGCATTCCTTGTAGGGAAGGAACTCGCCGAATGCTCGAGATTTTAGAAGATATTACCCACAAGCCTAACAATGGAAGTTCGCATCACGCTTTGCGTAGATTTAAAGGAATAACCCAAATTGAAAAGCTGGCAAAAGTTATCAAAGAAACTTCTTTGTGTGGACTCGGACAAACGGCTCCGAATCCGGTTTTAAGTACTTTAAAATGGTTTCGTCACGAATACGAAGAACATATTTTCGAGCGCATATGTAGAGCTGGAGCTTGTACCGATTTGCGCACATTCACCATTGATGTAGATAAATGCGTTGGTTGTATGCTTTGTGTGAAAAAGTGTCCAACATCTGCCATTATCGGTGCTAAAAAAACACCCCATTTCATTGTACAAGACAAATGTATTTCTTGCGGAAGTTGCGAGCAAGTGTGCAAGTTCGATGCAATCGTAATTAACTAAGAATAGGGCTTAAAATAGATCAAAATGAGTATCACGATAAACGTAAACGGAAATAAAATCGAAGCGAAAGCAGGCGAAACAGTCCTCAATGTGCTTAGCGATCATGGAATTAAAGTGCCAACACTATGTCATTTAAAAAATATGTTTCCAACAGGAAGCTGCAGAATGTGCGTAGTTGAACATAAAAATACGGATAAGTTAATTACTTCGTGTTCTGCTATTGTAGAAGAAGGAATGGAAATATTAACGCATTCACCAAGAGTTACCGAAGCTCGAAAAGTTATTGTAGAGTTGTTGCTTTCAAATCATCCCGACGATTGTTTGTACTGCGTTCGGAATGGAAATTGTGAGCTGCAAGGGTTATCGCAAGAACTTTGCGTAACTGAAAGACGCATCCAAGGACGAAGGAACAAATTACCAATTGATACCTCCAGTGTCAGTATTCTTCGCGATCCGGAGAAATGTATTTTATGTGGTCGTTGTGTTCGCGTGTGCGAAGAAATTATGGGTGTGGCTTGTATCGATATTAGTAAGCGTGGAAGTCAATCCATCGTTTCTACGGCATTTGATAAAGGTTTAAATACCTCGAGCTGTGTAAATTGCGGACAATGTATCATGGTTTGTCCAACTGGTGCTTTAACCGAACAAAGTCACTTTGCTGAGATCAAGGAAGCTTTAAGCGATCCGAATAAGAAAGTGGTCATTCAGTACGCTCCAGCCATTTCGGTTTCAGTTGCCGAAGAGTTTGGTCTTGAAGCCGGAAAAGACATTGCCGGAATTATGAATGCTGCTTTACGCAAAATCGGCTTCGATTATGTGTTTGATACTTCGTTTGCCGCGGATTTAACCATTATGGAAGAATCGAGCGAACTTATTAAACGAATTACGGAAAATAAAAATTTACCATTAATTACAAGTTGTTGTCCGGCTTGGGTAAAATATGCCGAAGAGTTTGTTCCTGAATTAATTCCTAATATTTCAAGCTGTAAGTCGCCTCAGCAAATGGCGGGTGCAATTATCAAAAGCTATTTTGCTGATAAAGTACATATCAAAAAAGAAGATATTTATTCAGTTTCGATCATGCCTTGTACGGCTAAAAAATTTGAAGGTCAGCGCGAAGAAATGACAAACAAAGGAATTAGCGATGTGGACGCTGTGCTGACCACTCGAGAATTCGTGAAATTTGTGAAACTTTTTGGAATCAATATGCACGAAATGCAAGGCGAAACAGCTGATTCTCCTTTAGGAATAAGAACTTCAGCCGGAAAGCTTTTTGGGGCGAGTGGCGGAGTTGCTGAAGCGGCTATACGAACAGCTTATCATACCTTAACCGGATCGGAATTAGTAAAATTTAAAATCCCGGAAATTCGTGGTTTAAAAGGTCAGAAAGAAACTCAATTGCAAATTGGCGATTTAAAAATTGGTGTTGCTGTTGTTAATGGGTTAGCTAATGCTAAAAAACTGTTGGATGAAATTAAAGCCGGAAGAAAGGATATTCATTTTATCGAAATAATGGCTTGTCCTGGTGGTTGTGTCGGCGGTGGCGGTCAACCAATTAATTTGGACGAGCAAGCGGTTAAAGATCGCATTCAGTCTTTGTATCGAATTGATGATACTGAATCCATTAAAGTATCGCATAAAAATCCCGATGTAATCATTCTTTACAATGAGTTTTTAGGAAAGCCTCTGGGAAAGAAATCGCACGAATTATTGCACACCGAATATCAAAAAAGAGATGTAATTATTTAAGCTGCAAGTAAGATGGTTAATTATTCAGAACATAATCCGCTTGTTTACACAGTCAAAAACTTGTGTAAGGTTTGTTATACTTGTGTTAGAGAGTGTCCTGTAAAAGCCATCAAAATTATCAATGGTCAAGCAGAAATCATCACTTCGCGATGCATAGCTTGCGGTAATTGCGTAAAAGTTTGTAGTCAAAATGCCAAAGTTTATCATCAATCTACGGATGCAGTTAATGCAGTTCTTTCTGGTCAAGAAAAAACGGTTGCATGCATTGCGCCTAGTTTTCCGGCAGAGTTTACCGAAATTAAGGATTATAAAATCTTAGTTGGAATGTTACGCAAATTAGGGTTTGATAAAGTAATCGAAGTTTCTTTTGGTGCCGATTTGGTAGCCAAAGAATACGAAAATATATTCAGTAATGCAGAAGCGCGTGCAATCATCACATCCGATTGTCCGGCAATCGTATCCTATATTGAGCAGTATCATCCAGATATTGTATCTTATTTAGCACCAATTGCTTCGCCGGCTATGGCAGTGGCCCAAGTGGTTAAAGAAATGTATGGAGCGAAAACAAAAGCTATTTTCATTGGTCCTTGCATTGCTAAAAAAGCAGAATCAAATTCGTTTCACGAAGTTTTAACTTTTTCTGAGCTTCGCGAACTTTTTCGTATTACCGATCTAGATTCAGAAGGAGTGATCCCTAGTGAATTTGATCCTCCTTATTCCGGCAGCGGAGCTCTTTTCCCTATCAACCATGGTTTACTGAAAAGTATCAATAGAACCGAAGGATTGGGCGAAGGAGAAGTGCTTACTGCGGAAGGAAAAGCAAAGTTTATTGAAGCCATTCGGAATTTTGAAGAAGGAATTCTGAAAAACCAACACCTCGAATTGCTTTGCTGCGATGGTTGTGTTCAAGGTCCGGGAATGTCGAAAAAAGGCGATCAGTTTTTGAAAAGAAAGCAAGTAAGCGAATATGTGGCACGTAAAATTAAAAATCTGGAACTGCTGAACTGGAATTCAGAAGTGAATCGTTTTGCATCGATCGATTTATCACGTAGTTTCAATCCTTCGGATCGAAGAGTAAGTAAACCTTCTGATGAAAAAATCCAAGAAGTTTTAATTTCGATGGGAAGAACAAGCGCGAAAGATATTTTAAATTGTGGTGCTTGTGGATACGAAACTTGCGAAGCACATGCTGCAGCAGTGGTTGATGGACTAGCTGAAGCAGAAATGTGCTTGCCATACGCCATTGAAAAATTGCATCAATATGTTGATGAATTACATACAACAAACAGCCAATTGGCAGATACCAAACAAGCATTAAAACAATCAGAAAAATTGGCGAGTATGGGCCAAGTTTCTGCTGGAATTGCACACGAATTGAATAATCCATTGGGAATTATTACTTTGTACAGCAGTATTTTAAAGGAAGAGATTGATAAAGAAAGTTCCGTTTTTGCCGATATTGCCATTATTGATGAGCAAGCTGAACGCTGTAAAAAAATTGTAGGAGGTTTATTGAATTTTGCTCGTAAAAACCAAGTAAAACATACAGAATGTAATATCATCGATTTTGTTGAGCACAGCTTTAAGTCAATCATTATTCCGGAGGATATTCGTGTTAATTTTATCCATCAACTCGATCATCCTTTTATTAGAATAGATGCCGATCAAATGATGCAAGTGCTTACTAATCTGGAGCGAAATGCAATTGAAGCCATGCCTAATGGAGGTGAACTGACTGTTGAATTGAATCAAAAAGAAGCGGAACTAATCATTCAGATTAGCGATAATGGAACTGGAATCTCAGATGAAAATATCGAGAAAATATTCACGCCCTTTTTTACCACTAAAGGAGCCGGAAAAGGAACCGGACTGGGTTTGCCTTTGGCTTATGGAATAGTAAAAATGCACAAGGGAAGTATTCTTGTTAAATCGAATGACAACCCAGAAATAGGCAGCACAGGAACGAAATTCAGTATTTCGCTGCCCTATAAAAACGAAGAATTTAAAAACAAGTAAAATCTTAGATAATGAATACAACTAGAAAAACAATTTTAATAGCTGATGACGACATAGACTACCTTGAACAATTGAAGTTTCATGTCGAAAATTTTGGTTTTAAAGCAATTACGGTAGGAAGTGAGGAGGAGTGTGAGGAAGCAATTCGATCCGAAAAACCGGATTTGGCTATTTTTGATTTGATGATGAATAACGATGATAGTGGCTTTATACTTTCTTATAAAATGAAAAAACAACATCCCGAAGTCCCAATTCTTATCATTACGTCAGCCGCATCGGTAACCGGTATTAATTTCGAGTCGGAAAACCAAACTGAGCGCAGCTGGATCAAAGCAGATCGGTATTTGGCCAAGGGCATTCGTCCCGATCAACTTCATAGAGAAATCAATAAATTACTTAAAATCTAATTTGGCGTAATACATCAATCTAAATAGAACGACTTTAGAATAACTAAATATGGAAAAACTTAAAATACTAATTGTTGACGACGAAGTTGGAATCCGAACAGGAATTCACCGCGCCTTAAAAGATTTTACGGTTAGTTTTCCTTTTTATGAAGACGATTTTGAATTTGAAATTTGCGATGCAGAATCAGGCGAAGAAGCTTTATCGCTTCTCGACCAACAAAAGATCGACATCGTTTTGCTAGATAATAAACTTCCCGGCATGGAAGGAATCGAAGTATTGGAATACATCAAAAAAAATGCGATTGATATAGCCGTGATGATGATTACTTCCTATGCTTCTATTGAGCTAGCTATTCGGGCAACAACCAATGGCGCTTTTAATTTTATTCCCAAACCTTTTTCATCCCAAGATTTGAAATCCGCAATCGAGAGTATTACGAAGTATTTGTTTCTTAAAAGGATGACCAATCGGATGCGAGCTGAAGCAAAAGAAGTTCGATTCAAATTTTTATCGGTTCTTTCTCACGAACTTAAATCACCAATTAATGCGGTAGAAGGTTACTTAAGAATAATGAAAGATAAACAAGCAGGCAACGATATCAATGCCTATGCGAAAATGATCGATCGTTCTTTAACTCGCTTGGAATCCATGCGCGGATTAATTATGGATATGCTTGATTTTACAAAAATAGAATCGGGAACCAAAAATAGAACGTTTATAGATTTTGATGTGGTTGATATTGCCAAATTAGCCATCGATTCCATTTATCCAATGGCTATTCAGATGAATATCAAGATCAATCGCTTTTTTCCTAAAGAATTAAAAGCTTTTGGAGATCCTGTTGAAATGGAGATCATTTTTAACAATTTGCTTTCAAACGCGATTAAATACAACCGAGAAGATGGCCTGGTCAATTTTACGATTGAACAAAGAGACCAGCGTATTTTTATTCAGGTGGAGGATTCGGGAATTGGAATGAATGAGAGCGAACAAAACCTTTTATTTATAGAGTTTACGCGTATTAAAACATCAAAAACAAAGAATATTTCCGGTTCGGGTTTAGGACTTTCGATTATGAAAAAAGTAATCGATTTAAACAATGGAAATGTTAATGTAACAAGCATTCCTGATAAAGGCTCCATATTTACCGTAGATCTGCCACTT
>JAFGAK010000094.1 GCA_016933745.1 Bacteroidales bacterium | reverse complement strand
TTTCTTTTATTTCTTTTCTATTCTTTCAGATGTTTTATATATTTGGTTATTATTTTATCAAAAAAGTACAACTATGGCAGATTTTTCATTTAAGCAGTTAATTTACGGGGGAATGGTTTCCATAGCAGGAGTTGATGGAAGTGTAACTTCAGAAGAAACGAAACACGTAAATCAAGTTTTCGACAAGTACTTAAAAATGAGTGGTGGCGAAAAGAAAGAAGTGCTTAAAATATGGGACGCTAAAGGAGAAGAAGCCTTTACAGAACAACTGATTGAAGAGCTTCAGATTTTTCCTAAACGTGACCAAATAGAAGCTTTTTCATACATAATGAAATACATTAGTTGGTCTAAAACCCAGTACAATCAAAGCAAGCAAAAAACGGTTAAAGGGGTTGATCCGATCAGAGCCGAACTTGATATGTACCACAAACGCGCCGAGTACATTATGCGCTCTTTAAGCTTTTCGGCTAAAGAATACGCAACTGCTACCCGAACTACGCGTACACAAAAACGGTAAACCAATCAAAAAAAAGTTACAGCCGGTCTTTAGAGATCGGCTGTTTTTTTATGCACCTACTAAAAAAGTAATTTCTTGATTATCTTTGCCAAAAAAGATGATTCGTTCCAGAAAATTCTATTTCCTTCTGTTTGCCTTCGGTGCACTCTACTTATTAGGTGTTCAACAGTTTTTTAAGAATGAAGGAAAATTACTTTTGAAATCAGCAACTTATCCCAACGAATTCGTTTATTCATTTTCTACCACGTTTCAAGAACTAAATCTTACAATTAATCAAGATGTTGATTTAAATGGAATTTGGTTTCGTCATGCCGAATCTCGCGGGATTATCCTTTTTTTTCCTGATTCAGAGGAAGATTTAGCAAACTGTCAAATCGATCAAAGCGCCTATTTTAAAAGCGGATTTGATGTTCTTATTACGGCATACAGAGGAACAGCTAAAAGTAAAGGGGACTTAAGAACTGAAGCTGATTTATTTTCAGATGCAATGCATTGGTATAACTTTGCGAAATCTCAATTTACAGAGAAAAACATTCTACTCTTTGGAAAGGGTTTTGGTGCCTCAATTGCTGCAGAACTCGCTTCAAATCATATCAATTCAAAATTAATACTGATTGCTCCTCATTATACTTACAGCGATTATGCCGCAAAAAATCGATTTTGGTTTATTCCTTACAAACAATTCTCTTCTTTTCCTTTAAAAACATGGGAATATCTCCGAAAGAATACTTCCGAAGTTATTTTAGTAATCAATCCTGAGGAGCTTGATAAAAAGACAAATCTCGGTCAGTTTATTAAAGCAAGTGATGCGATTTATTATATTGATTCCGACCACGCTATTCCTGAAAAAATCAACAAGAAAATAGAAGAAATCTATTTGAGCTTAAATCAAGAACTAATTTCCAAGCAGGAATAAACGATAAATTTTGAATCTCAAAGAAAGAGATTAACTTTGACCAACCAACAATTAACTACCATGAAAAGAAAAAAACTAGCTCTCCATTGGAAAATATTAATCGGGATGTCGCTCGGTATCATCTACGGATTAGTTGCGGTAAATTTCGATATGGAATCATTTACCCAAGACTGGATTCAACCATTTGGAACTATTTTTATTAATCTACTAAAACTAATTGCCGTTCCT
>JAFGAK010000093.1 GCA_016933745.1 Bacteroidales bacterium | reverse complement strand
CACAAAAATGATATTGAAGAAAAGGAAGTGTTTTATGTTTCGTATATTCATTTGCTCTTTTATATTTTGGTTAACGGTATAACATTTGTTTCAGCGACGCGAACAAAATGCAATTCAATCTTGCGCAAGAATAACTTTGAGTCACCCAATTACTTTTGCGCCCAAAAATGCAGCGAGTTCGCGTCCGCTGCAAACTTTGTTATGTGTTTTTTGTGAAATAGATTTTAGTACGCGTTATTCGTATTTAATTGATTAGATTTGCTATCGGTTCTTTCAAACCTATTTGTTCCTTTATTGTCTTGGCCAGGCAAGCAAACAGCCACATTTTAACCAAGTCATCTCCATCAAGTGACTTCGCTTCACTTGTGGATAATAGCATTTCGTTTAAGATATAAAATTGCTTTGAAATATAATCTTTTATACTTTCGTCATGGGATCCACACCCCTCAAAATTCTCTACAGGTTTCATTTTTCCTAATCCTTGTAATAATAGATTGAGATTTTGGGGGAAAGCATAATGACATATGTCCATTTTGCTGACTTGATCTTCAATATCTTTGAATTCGCCACCACGTTGTAGTTCTTCATAGGATTTCCAATCCCAAGTTAATCTGGACAAAAGCAAACGAACTAATCGGATCTTTGATGAACTTTTATTGCCTAACCAGTTTTGTACTTGTTGACTGAATTTCATGTCTTGATCCTCGTGTAGTTGGATTTGGCAATCATCATCAAGCCATTTTTTTATTGCCCAAACATACTGTTGACCAATAAAACTTCGTCCCGTTGAATCATTTTTATAGGCATTATCTCCATGCTGAATATGACTTGTGCCAATTTTACTTGGATCAATTTCAGTGTGCAAGGTTAAAATTGAATTCTTGATTTTATACAGATGTTCTCGATATTTGAAATGGCAAACTTCAAATCTTGTGATGAGCTCACGAATTTTATTAACTACTTCAGGTAGCTCCCCAAGATTGTTTTCCAATTTATTTATTTCGATTATTTCTGGATCGCTAGATGAGATTTCTATATTTGACCATGCATTCATAATGATGGTTTATTCCT
>JAFGAK010000092.1 GCA_016933745.1 Bacteroidales bacterium | reverse complement strand
TAGACAATATCCGCACCTGACAAAATAACCTCTGTAAAAACACCAACAATTTGGATTCCTGAAGAAAGTTCACAAACGGCTTCATGTTTAGAATCAATTGCTTTCAAAATTGCTTCTGCACCTCCTTTTTTAAAAGCCATTTGACTCGAAAATGCGGCTAAGACATTGGTTAATTGATCAAAATCACTCGAAACAAAAAGCTGTGGCTGCACATGTGTAATGTCAAAACTATAATGCATTGCTTCAAGCGAATACCTTATTTTTTTTATTGCTGGATTTACAACAGAATTACTTTCTGCTAAGGAAGAAAGTAGACCGGCACCATAGATTTTTGGATTTTCCATTTCACCAACTAAACCATATTCCACAGTCCACCAATGTAGATTTCTTAATAAGGCCATTTCGGAAGGATTTCCTTTATTGGCTTCTAATTCGGCAATTCTTTTTTCACACTCAACAATTTCTGGCGACTGCTCACTCTGACGACATTTCAGCTCGCTCAAGGTTCTTATTGCCTGATACAATTCATGATCTGTGGCGGAAGAGAAAGCTTTAACTCCCAGTTTTCCGAATTCCTGCAAATATTGGGAATAGGATGGATTTGAAATGATGGGTGCGTGCCCGGCTGCTTCGTGGAGAATATCCGGAGCCGGTGTATATTCAATTTGTTTAAAATGCCTGATATCTGCTGCAACGACCAAAATTTTATTTGCTTGGAATTCCATAAATGCTTCGGGAGGAATAAATCCATCCACACAGACAGCTGACCAACCTATTTGATTCAAAATCTGATTCATATCATCCAAAGTAGGTATTTTCTCAATGGAAATCCCCGTTTGGGCTAGTCCGGAAATATACGAATCATGTGCATGCTCTTTCAAAAAAGCGATATTTCTATGCATAACAAATCGCCAAACAGCATGGTCGCGCCACGTATATTTTTCATACGCTTGGTCAACCACGTATTTTTGTAAATGAATTGGAATTTGTGTGGTCTGGTAAGAGGGCATTTGGTGTTTTTGTTCGAATATACACCTTTCTTAGATTTCGAAAACAAAACCCTTTCTTATCAGAATGAATTCTCGAAAATTTAATTCTTTTTTAACAGAAAATCAGAGTTTAAGCCAACTTAAACTCTGATTTCTGATTGAGTTTTATTGAAGTTTCATATCTTCAATAATCTCCCTTATTCTTTCTTTTAATTGGTTGTGAACTTTCTCATAATCATCCACAGAAGTCAAATCAGCCTTCACTCCAAAGTAATATTTTATCTTTGGTTCTGTACCACTCGGACGAACAGAAATCTTAGTTCCATCGGCAGTGAAGAATTGTAATACATTCGATTTTGGCAAATCGATCGGTTTTTCGGTATGAGCGATCAAATCAAAAGCCATTTGTTTTTGGTAATCTTTGATACGAATCACTTTGGAATGATTAATTGTTTTAGGTGGATTCTGACGATAAGCAACCATCAATTCCTGAATGGCTTCCGCTCCGGCTTTTCCTTTCTTTACAACAGAAATTAAAGTTTCGTAATAAAAACCATATTCCACATAAATATTCTTCAAAAGATCCATTAACTTCATTCCTTGATCTGCAGCCCAAGCAGCTGTTTCAGCAACCATCGCACAGGCACTAACCGCATCTTTATCTCGAACAAAATCGCCAACTAAGAAACCGTAACTTTCTTCGCCACCACCAATAAATTTCTTTTTGCCTTCCAGCTTTTTAATGATATCGGCAATAAATTTAAATCCGGTTAAAACATCGTAAGTATCGATGCCGTATTTATTAGCCATATCAATCAACAACTCACTGGTAACAATGGTTTTAACCATAAATTGATTTCCATCGAGCAGCTTATTTTCTTTCCATTTGGTAAATAAATAATGGGAAAGAAGAGCCGCAGTTTGATTTCCATTGAGTAACACAAATTCATTCGAATCATCGCGTACAGCAATTCCTACACGATCGGCATCCGGATCGGTTGCCATCACAACATCAGCGCCTACCTGCAAAGCTTTTTCAATAGCCATTTTTAGAGCAGCTGGCTCTTCCGGATTTGGCGATTTTACAGTAGGAAAATTTCCATCCACCACATCTTGCTCAGGCACATTGTACACCTTCTTAAAGCCAAATGCTTTCAGTGCCATCGGAACAAGCTTCACTCCTGTTCCATGAATTGGAGTATAAACAATCTTTAAATCATTCTGTTTTTTAATAATTTCTGGAGACAAGCTAAGTGTTTGAATTGCAGCAATGTATTTCTGATCCAAATCTTGTCCGATGCTTATCTGCAGTTTTTTATTTCCTTCAAAATTTACATCGTTAATATCTTGAATTGCAAGTGCTTCATTCACCACATTTACATCGTGTGGATTTATTAATTGTCCTCCATCGTCCCAATATACTTTATAACCATTGTATTCTTTTGGGTTGTGAGAAGCAGTAATCATCACACCAATTTGAGCTTTTAATTCGCGAATGGCAAAAGACAACTCCGGTGTTGGTCTTAACGCATCAAAAATATATACTTTAATTCCGTTAGCTGAGAGCACATCGGCTGTGATTTGAGCAAAAAAAGTATTGTTATTTCTACAATCGTAAGCAATTACGGCACTGATAGCATCTTGATTTGGAAACATTTTCAACACATAATTTGCTAAACCTTGGGTAGCTTTACCAACCGTGTATTTATTCATTCGATTGGTTCCTACACCCATAATACCTCTTAGTCCGCCAGTTCCAAATTCTAAATCGCGGTAAAAAGACTCAATAAGTTCTTGTGGATCATTTGCAATCATTTGGCGAATTGCAGCTTTGGTTTCGGCATCGTAATTGCCAGCAAGCCATTCATTTGCTTTTTCCATTGCAAATGGATCGATCTGATTCTTTTCCATAATTAACTATTTTTAAAAAATTGTCTGCTATTTATTCTTTCAGCTCATGCTGAAACATTTTATTTCTTTCAAAATTGCGATAAAATTTTCGGAATTAAAAGATTTTTCGCGAATATTCCTTCAATTTTAATTTCGCTATTATTTTCAAAACGCATTTTTGAATACCTTTGCAGACCATTTTCCACTAGAAATTCCAAATATGCATCACTTTATTGCACAACTTCCAAAAGCCGAACTTCATAACCATTTAGATGGCTCTTTGCGAATTGAAAGTATTATCTCCTTGGCGAAAAAGCAAAAAATAGCTTTGCCAACTTTTGATCAGGAAGCTTTGAATAAATTACTTGTAAACGATGAAAATTGTAAAAGTTTAACGGAATATTTTATTCCATTTGAAATCAGCATTTCCGTTTTACAAACACAAGAAGCGCTGGAACAAGCAACTTTTGAATTGTTGGAAGATGTTCAAAAAGAAAATGTTAAATACCTCGAAATTAGATTCTCGCCGCTTTTGCATACAAAAAATGGATTGTCGCTGGAAGCTATTGTCGAAGCCGTTTTGAAAGGAAAATCACAAGCAGAAAAAGCATTTGGTATACAAAGTGGAATCATTATTTGTGGTTTGCGTCAAAATACACCCATGCAAAATCTTTCTTTGGCGGAACTCGCTGTTCAATACAAAGATAAAGGAGTTGTGGCATTTGATTTGGCAGGTGAAGAATTTGGCAGACCTGCTTTGGATCATCTTCAAGCATTTGAATTTGCTTATAAACATGATTTAGCTAGAACTGTGCACGCCGGTGAAGCCGATGGAGCGCATTCAATTTACGATGCCATACACGGATTAAAAGCAAATCGAATTGGACATGGAACGCATCTTTTTCAAGATCAAGAACTCCTTCATTATGTCCGCGATCATCAGATTCCGCTGGAAGTTTGTTTGTCATCAAATGTGCAGACCAAAGCTGTAGAAAATATCATGAAGCATCCAATCATGGATTATTATCGTCAAGGAATTGCGGTAACCCTCAATACAGACAGTTATTTGATTTCAGGCACTACGCTAACCAAAGAATTTGAGCTAGCAATTAACTCCTATCATCTTACAATCGATGTCTTAAAACAGCTGACTCTAAACGCTTTCAATGCTGCTTTTATTCCAAAAGATCAAAAACAAGATTTACTAAAAACAGTTCGCCAGGAGCTAAACGTTTTGTTTGGAAATCAGAAATAAATTGATGAGTTTTGTTTAAAATAGAATTGAAATGGAAAGCACTAACATTCTTGACTTAATCGACCAGTTAAAAAGAAAATGCGAAGTCAATGACGATGAACTCATGAATGAACATCAATTAACCTTAGCAGAATTTAATTTTTTTCAAATCTATAAAGCCAATCAAGTTTTAAGCTGCGAAAGTCTCGCCAATCAGATGAATCTTTCGCTTTCTAGAGTAAGCAGAGTTGTTGATAAACTTGTTGTGGATGGTTTTCTCAATCGTAAACAAAATAGCATCGATAAAAGAGCTGTACGCTTATCCATCACGGAAAAAGGACTTAAAATGCATCATAAAATTAGAAACAATCGGATTGAATGCGAAAAAAATATTCGACAAAAATTAAGACCGGAAGAAAGTAAAGAGCTAGAATCTAGCTTAAATCACCTAATTTCATTAATCTAAGAGCCTTCTTATGAAAAACATACAAGACTATTTATTTA
>JAFGAK010000091.1 GCA_016933745.1 Bacteroidales bacterium | reverse complement strand
CCTACTCCTCCTGCCAAATAATCCGGAAGTGAGAGCATCATGATATTTCCAAAACTAAATCCGGCTACTCCCAATTTAAAAATAAGCTTTCGATTCGTTTTTTGTGGATTCTTTTTGTTTAAGTCGTCGAGCGAAAATATTGGAGCATAATGTATGGATGCCATCAGCTCCACTACTTGACGCAATGAAATTTGATTTTCTTTAAAAGTGACACTCACCTCTTTTTTTACAAAGTTTACTGCAGAATAACTTATGCCGCTGTTAAGAGTATTCAGATTTTCCAAAAGCCAAATGCACGAACTGCAATGAATGGTTGGCACGAAAAAAGTAACTTTCGAATAATCACCATCTTTAAATTCTAGTAGCTGATTTTTAATTTCTTCTTGATCGAGGAAAGCATATTTATCGCCAAATTCAGGATCGTCTAAACGAACTCCCGGCGTTTTTTCCAACTCGTAATAGGTGTACAGTTTATTTTGATTGATAATCTGATACACGGTTTTACAACCATTGCAGCAAAAAGGTTTGTCGTCCCAAATAACTGGATATTTACCGCAGTCTTCGCCACAATGTATGCATTTGAGTTGTTCTTTTGCCATTGAAAGATGCTTTTAAAAGGGGTCACAAAAATACATCAAATTTACATAGGTCCACTAATTCTATTCGAAACCGACATAAAGCTATGAAGTGGGTTGCTAAAAAATAATCTAGCGATGTATTTTGCTTGAAAAGAAAATGATTAGTTTTTTCCCAGTGCAATTAATTCTTTCACAAAAACATCAATTTCTTCACTCGAAAAACCTTTTTCTTCAGCGGCTTCTTCCAATGTTCCCCAAATAGGCTCACCACAAGCAATGCAACGAATTCCTTTCTCGGATAAGTATTGAACAGAATATGGGAAGTTCGATACTAAATCTTCTATTTCGATATTTCGAGTTAGTTCCACCTTGCAATCATTAATGAAGAATATAGTTCTTTACAATTCCGGAGATAAATTGGTTTTCGCCTGACATGCACAAAACATCACGCATTTGCTCAGGAACACGACCATATTTAAAATGACTTTTCCAGATATGTTCGATATACCAACTAGGCTCATTTTCCCAGCGTTGATCAAGCGTTTTACGATTGAGAAAGGTATTTTTTGATATTTCGATGAATATTTTTTTATCGAAGAGTTGACAAACTTCCGGATTCCAGTACACCAGTAAACCTTCGGCCAAAACATAATCGTATTTGTCTTTGGCATAAAGAATTTCGTCGCGGAAAGCAGTAAAATCCAATGATTCGGGAATTTCCCAATCGGTTTGACCTTTAATTAACGGAATCTTTGAAATCGGGTTGATAAAATCATCTTGATGCAAAATTTTCACTTTCTTTTCCGAAAACCAGTCGCTAATCTGCTGAGCTAGACTTGTTTTTCCTGCCCGACTAACTCCGCCTATGCCTATTATTTTTCCCATAATTTAAAAATCGTGGCAAAAATACAATTATTTAAAAAACAGGAAAGAAATAAAGCCTCTTTGTGGCAGAAAGATTAAAATAGTTAATCAAATTTTTTCTCCATGATTAGTTTTCCAAAGTCATCCCATTGGCGCCAAACACCTACTTTTTTACCTTCGTTGTAATGCATTTCAAAAAGTAGTTGACTTTTTGCATTCCAAATGTTCCAATTTCCGTGTTTTTTGTTGGCACGATAACCGGCTTCAGCCAGTTTATTTCCGTTTTCATCATAATTAACCCAAAAGCCATCTTTCTGACCATTCTTCCAAAAGCGTTCCGCCTTTACCGTACCATTTTGATGAAACATAACACTTTTTCCATCTTCTAGACCGTTCACATAATGCTTGCAAGCTTTGATTTGTGTGGAATTCTCGAAATAGCTTATCTCATCACCTGTATACAAGTGATTATCACTAAACACCTTTCCATCAACGACTTGCAGGTTTTGACCAAATAAAGTAACGGCAAGAAATAACATGCCAAAACTCAAAACTAATTTCTTCATATAGATTTCTTTATAGCAAATTTAAATAAAAAAAAATACCATCTTGAAAATGATATTTTTTTATTCGTGCCTTAAATGCTTAATTCTTACTCCGATTTTAATTTAAGCGTAACTTCATTGGCTGTGTTTAGCGCAACTGTTTTAACTAATTTAGCTTCTTTATACGAAATATAAGAAACTTCTAAATTGTAATTGCCTGGAATTAGTCCTTCTATTGAGAAATTACCATCTAAATCCGTTTTTACTTCTGTATTTGTTCCCGCAATTTTTACGGTAACACCAGCCAGCGTTTCTTTTGTATCTGCATCAAAAACAGTGCCTTCCATAGAAGCAGTTACCATAGTGGAATTTGTTTCTGATTTTCCTTTTTCACTAGCCATTGATGATAATGAAATACTTGCCACGAATGCAAGACTTAAAATAATTTTGAATGTATTTTTCATGATTTCTAATTTTTCTTATTTGATGAAGCAAATATACAGCCTACTACTCCTATGCTTCTAGTTTTTTGCCTTAAGCTTAGTTTACTTTTGTGTTAATTTAATATTAAGCTGCAATTGAAAAAGACATTAACACAGTATTTTCATAAATTCTACAACAAGAGTCAATAAAATAAAATTCACCATAATTAAAAAAACACAAGCAAATTTTTGCAAAGGCTCTGTATTAATCCTGTTCAACTTACTTTACCAAACTAAAAAGAATAATTGAAATTGAGTTTAAATGTAGTACCAGGACTTCTGCTTTCGAAAAATTTATCCGTAGCATTATACGATTTATAAACGGAAGCTTTATCTTGATTTAAGATATTTCCGATATTAATTCCGAGCTGTAAACTTTCATTCTTTCCGAATTTTTTACTCGAATTAAAATTCAAGCTATGAAAGGGTGAAGTATACACATCCGGGCGGTCGGCAATACCGACTAAATCAAGAGTTTCGCCTTGGACATTATAATAAATACCGGCTTCAATATTTTTACTAAAACCTTTTTCACTGCCGTTGTATGCTAGACCAGCATTGATAATAAAAGGTGCTTGACCAGCCATATCACGATAGTTTCCAATTTCCTCTCCATCGCGTGCTGCTCCTACACGTGCTAAATATTCAGTATTACTTAATTCCACTCTCGATTCTGTATAGGTGAAGTTGAATGTAAACTCAAAAGCTTTCAACGATTCATTCAACTGACCCAAGTTTTGCCTTAGCTCAACCTCAACACCATATACTTGTCCATCGCCTACATTACGAGGCTGATAAGCATTGGGCGATCGAACATATTGTATAAGCTCAATAGGATTGTTGAATTTTTTATAAAACACACTTAACGATACAGTTTGTCCACTAGTCAGAAATAATTCCCATCGTAAATCAAAATTATGAATATCTGTACTTTTAAGATCTCCATCCCAATAAACAGTATTCGTAAAAAGGTTCTCATCTCTTGATAATCCTCCAATAAATGTACGTCCACTTATTGGATCAAAGATTTGCGAAAAACTTAATTCTTTAAATGAAGGGCGGGCAATGGTTTTAGCATACGAAAAGCGTAGATTTTGTTCTTCGCTTAAATTGTAAATTAAGTTCAAACTAGGGAAAAAATCTAAATCGTCCATGACACGTTCATTATCCAGAACTTTATCTCCTGTTTGATTTTGACCCGTATAATGCTGCTGATATTTTTCTGCTCTTAAACCAACAATTGTTTTTAAATTAGTAAACGGATTAAATTCGACAGAAAAATATCCACCTGCATTTACAATATCCGACTCATATTTATTGCGATTATTCGGGATAAATCCGGCCTCGTATGTTGTACCTTGATATATATCGCCATTATAGGGCCATAAATTAGCCTCATCAAAGATTTCATTGGGATTTCCCGTTAACTCTACATCTCGTATATTAATAGCAAAATTTCTAAGATTATAGTCACGGTTTTTATACGTGTAAGCCCCTCCAAATTTAAGTTTAACCGCTTGGTCGTTTAGCTTTAATGATTTTGTTATATGAAGTGCACTGGCTAAATTAATTTCATTGAGCTCTCTCCAACTTCGGATAGGGTAACCAACTTCAGTTCCAATACTGTATTGGTTGTTTTCAAATTTATACCTCGTAAACCGAATATCAGGGTCTTCTATTGTTGATAAAGTTGGCGAAAATTTCCAGACTATGTCCCAATTTGATCCAGGGGATGTGTACTTTCCATCAATCAAAATATTGGTTAAAGAGCGTTGTGTATATTCCAGATTATGTTGGATACCGGCAAAAGTAGTACCCAAATTGTCTTTATCATAATCAAAAATACCTGCTTTTGATTCACCATTTTGAAGATGCATCAGGTTTAATCTTAATTTGGCGTTTTTCGATTTGATTGCAAATCCGGCTAATCCACTTATCAATACGTTGTTTACACCATAATCACCAATTTGGTATTCTCTTCTTTCCATTTCGGTAACCGCTTTATCGCTCGACAGCGCATATTTACTAAAAACGGCATCTTCATAAAAGTCGGTATTATTTTTATAGGATAAAGAAAGCACATAACCCAGTGTATATTTTCCGGCTTCAAACTGATTTCCAAGAGAAGCTCCTATGCTATAATCCATAAAACTTTGTTGTTTATACGCTCCCATTGTAGGATTAAAAGATTCAAGAATTGACCGATAACGAATGCCATCTGCACCATTAGGATCAGTAATTGCATCCGTAAAAAAGGGAATATTATCTGTTGCAGGGATACTTCTGGTTCCGTCGTCAAAACCTAAAAAATCAGTTTTGCCACCGTCGTAAGTCAAATAATTATTATTAAAATGCGAGTTTGGATTATAAGCAGCACTCATCGAAATGTTTGCATTTTTACTATCAGGAAAATCTTTGATGTTTATATCCACAATACCGCCTGTGAAATCAGCTGGCAAATCGGCTGTAAACGTTTTATAAACCACTAAGTTATCAATAATATTGGTGGGGAATATATCCATCTGAATGGTATTTCGGTCGGGATCGAGACCGGGTATATCCAAACCGTTCATAATGGTTTTTGTATAGCGATCGCCCAAACCTCTAACATAAACATATTTTCCGCCTTCTACTGAAACTCCAGTAACACGCTTAATTGATGAAGCTACATCTGAATCACCAATCTTTTTAAGTCCTGAATAAGAGATTCCATCAATTAAATTAACTGATTTTTGCTTCAATGCTAACATGGCGGTTTCTGTATTTTTAATATAAGAAGCCGTAACAACTGCTTCGCCGAGTTCAAAAGAAACTTCTTCAAGGCCAATGTCATCCAGCAAGTTTATTTCACCTGCAAGCACTTTAATATTGCTTAAGTTTATCGTTTGATATGAAATATATGAAATCCTTAGTTGATAAATACCGGGAGCTATACTTAGACTGAATTTACCATCAAGATCGGTAACCGTTCCTAATGTTGTTCCTTCTGCAAAGACAGTAACACCAGGTAAAAATTCACCCGTCTTTACATCAAAAACAGAACCTCTAATAAAGCCATTCTGACCAAATACCAAATTTAGATTTAGAAAGAGCAGAATAATTATCGATATCCTTATTATTTGCATAATTAATATTTTTTAACATCAAAAACTCATAGACTTTAAAAATCTATGAGTTTTATTATCGTATATTTTATAATGTTATAATCCAGTTAGTTCACCAGCAACTGAAGCCCAAGACCACGTAGCAAATTTTGTTAAATCTGCACCTACAGTTTTGGTCTCAGATGTTACCGAAGTAGTTATTGCATCGCTACCTCCTTTAAACACATCAGGAACAGTATAGTCCGTTGGAAGAATAACTTCCCAATTTGAGCTGGCAAAATTTCCTGCAGCGAAATATTTGTCATATTCTTCAACATCTTGTGTATCGACAGTAATATTTTCAAATAGTGCATTTTCTATTGTTACATTTGTGTTCGCATCAAAATCGATTAATCCGGATGCATCTTTTACACTAGCTGTAATGTTTTTAAGTGTGTGTGCACCGTTGAGATAACTACCTTCGGGGCCATCCAATTCAAAACATTCGTCACCTGGATTGATAATAACAATATTATCAACGGTTCCTGCAAAAGCTTGATCAGTGTCTATTGCATCATCGCCTGTATTCCAAACAACCACATTTTTAACCGTTACTGTACCGCCAAACCATTCTATTCCATCATCCTGATTAGAAATAATTTCGATATTTTCGATAACTGTTCCTGAGCCTACACCACCTAGAGTAAGGCCATTGATTTCGTTACCTTCACCAATATTTGCACCACCGTGACGAATAGAAATGTATTTTAATACTCCTGAATTATCTGCATCATCAGTACCACCATAAATACCGTTTGCATCATCAGGTGGAATACCTTCAATCGAAGCCGTTTGGCTATCGTTTCCTTGATCGTCTTGATAAGAAATATGAGCCTTCCCTAAAACAATTAAGCCGCCCCATAATCCGTTTAATGTGGGACCTAAGTTTGGACTAGCAATCTGACCTGGTTCAATTTCATCAGCTACCGAGGTAAAAATAATTGGTTGTGTTGCCGTTCCTTCAGCCATAATCTTACCACCTTGAGCAATAATTAGCGCTGTTGCATTGACATCACTACCTGCAGCTCCTTTTACAACTACACCCGGCTCAATGGTTAATGTTACTCCATTTAATACAAAAATACGGTTGTCTAGAATGTAGGTTTTACCCGTTTCCCACGTTGTATTTTCACTAATGTTAGCACTAACAGTAAACTGCATCAACTCTGCTTCTATACTCACAACAGCTGTTGCATCATCTGTTTGCTGACTTTGGTCAGTAACAATAAGTGTTACAGAACCTGCACCTGTACCATTTTCAGCAGAAAAGGTAACTTCAACTGTACCGCTTGTGGCTCCAACTGATGGTGTTGAAGAAACAACTGCAGTACCATTTAAGGCAGTCACAGATGCCGATGCAAAACCACCAGGAATAGTTACATTAAACGAAATATCCGTTGTCATTCCTTCTTCAACCACAGTAGATACACTAGGAGCTGTTAAAACAGGCGCAACCGGATTTTCATCATCTTTTGTACAAGAAGTGATACTTATGGCTAATAAGCCAAATAAAACCACTAAAAATCTTAAGTTTGCTTTTTTCATTTCAGTTTGATTGTTTAAATATTTATAAAATTCCAATTGTTTCATTTTTTCATTGCAAAGAAATGGCCTTAATACTACCTAAAGATTAAAACCACTTTAAGAGATTGTTAAGAATAACCTTGAAAAAATGAAAATGCTTAAAGTTTAGTTAACATTGACGCGTATTGGAAGAGTGCGGTGCTTCGACAGGCTCACAGGACAGGCGAATTAAGGAGAGGTGGAGACGGAGAGACTTAGGGACTTAGGGAAAAAGCGATGGAGAGAAAAGGCGAAGCAACGAAGCGAAACCTTATTTCTAACCTTAGTAGCCCATGTATTTACAGCTATTTCAACCTTATTAATGTGAAGAGATATCGAGATGGTAAGACTGGGAGACTACTGCAAATAGCCGAAGCGCTTCAGGTCGCGCTCATTGTTTCGCCAATCCTTTTGTACGCGCACATATAGCTCCAAAAACACTTTTTTATCGAAGAACGTTTCCATATCGATACGAGCTGCCGTTCCTACTTTTTTAAGCATACTGCCTTGATGTCCAATGATGATTCCTTTTTGCGTATTTCTTGCCACATAGATATTGGCACGCATTTTTATAATTTTCTCTTCTTCTTTAAATTCTTCGACTTCGATCTCGGTAGAATAGGGAATTTCTTTTTGGTAGTTTAATAAAATTTTTTCACGAATGATTTCTTGGGCGAAGAAGCGTTCCGTTTTATCAGTCAACTCATCTTTATCAAAATAAGCAGGCGATTCAGGAAGTTTTTTCAAAATCATGTCTAAAACCTTTTCGATATTAAAATTGTTTAGCGCCGACATTGGAATAATCTCAGCATCAGGCATTTTTTCTTGCCAGAAAGCCATGGCTTCAACCACATCTTCTTGATTCGACAAGTCGATTTTATTAATCAAAACCAAAGTTGGAATGCCAGATTGTTTTATTTTCTCGATGATTGTATCGTTCTTAATCCGTTGTTTTACTTCTACCAAATACAAAAACACATCTGCATCGATCAGAGCAGATTCTACAAAACTCATCATACTTTCGTGCAGTTTGTAAGCGGCATCTACAATCCCTGGAGTATCGGAATACACAATCTGAAAATCTTCGCCGCTTACGATGCCCATGATACGGTGCCGAGTGGTTTGTGCTTTGGAAGTAATAATGGACAATTTCTCGCCCACCAATGCATTCATTAAAGTTGACTTTCCTACATTAGGATTTCCAAGAATATTTACAAAACCGGCTTTATGACTCATGTGTTTTTTCTTAATCGGTGCAAAGATAAGTTAATTAATGTGATGAGGTGATAAGGTGATACTGTGAATGAATTCTGATTCTTAAAAAGAAGAAACCTCCAAACCGTCTATTTTCTTTCACTGCGCCCAAGAAAATAAAGCTTGAAAGTTCCTTACTTCACCTGTACAAACTCTAAACAAAAGGTACTTTAATATTCTTTGCGGGCTTTCTTTTCACGTTTTTCTTGCTTTTTTTCTTTGGCCGACTTAAGTGGCTCTTTTTTTACATTCTTTTTTGCATCTTGTGACTTTGCCATGGTTTATCGATTTAAATCAAATGCTATTAAAATTATTTTTGCAACTCTAAATTTACTACAAAAATAGTGTCTTTTTCAATTCAAAATAACAGTAATTTCAAGCTGATATTTTCGATTCAATAGTCAACGTGGAAGAATAAAAAAGAATTTTCAAGTGCTTTGACTCTTTTGGAACTATCCTACCTTAAATCCGAACGAGATATAAACGAAACGAAATATAGAAGAATTATTTCAAAACAATCTTAGCACAATAGCTTTGCTTATTACTTTGAATTTCAATAAAATAAATTCCTTTATCTAAATTTGAAATATCTACAGAATTACTAAAGATTGGATTACTTTGCTCAAAAACTGAACGTCCGCTTATATCAGAAACTCGAAGAGATTCAACTGTTCCAAAATTGCCCTCAATCATTAAATGACCATCGCTCGGATTTGGATAAACATTTAGACTTTTAGAAATCAAATTATTAAATCCTGTATTGGTAGATTTATTCATAAAATAGATGGATCCTGCAGCCGATAAAAAGTTTTCACCTAAAACATCTGAATCTTCTCCGGGTGCGCCTATGACTGCATTATTCCCGGAAATTGAAACGGGTGTGAAAGAATAGTCATTATTCAATAGTTCAGTAAATAAAATCGATTTCTTTGCTTCCCAAGTGCCATTCGCATTTTCAAAAATATAAGCACCACCATCAGCAAGACCATCTATCTCGTCCGATTCTTCTGCACTTACAATTAAACTTTGATTATCAATCGATACACTCAGAGCAGTGCGACTATACCGCATTTTATTTTGGGTAGTTATCTTTTGCATGAAATCCCAAATCCCATTGGAATATTCGTAAATATATGCCCCGCCCCAGATAAAATCAGTTGGATTCTCTCCCAGTTCATCGTTGTAACTGCCAGAACTTACCACTAAATAACCATCCGTAATTGATACCGATTGCCCAAAAGCATCGTAAGTTGCTCGATCAAATGCCACTATTTTTTGTGTTTGCGACCAAACGCCTTCTGTATTTTCAAAAATATAAGCAGCACCTGCATAATTTAATGTATTTAAATTGTCTTGATCTGTGCTATTACTTTTTGCCCCAACAACAATATAATTGCCCGAAATACTTACAGAGATTCCAAATTCGGAATAGCTTGAATTTGGAGAT
>JAFGAK010000090.1 GCA_016933745.1 Bacteroidales bacterium | reverse complement strand
TTGGATCGTGCAAAGGTGAATAAAGCAGATTTATTGATAGCCGTTTTACACGATGAACAAATCAACCTAATGACTTGTATACTTGGTAAGCAATTAGGAGCAAAACAAACCATTGCGCGAATTTCCAATACAGAATACCTCGAACCAAAACACCTGGAACTATTCAGCAAACTTGGAATAGATCAAATGGTTTGTCCGGAAAGAATTGCTGCTGACGAAATTGTGGATCTTCTCAGACAAACAGCAGCGACAGAAATTTTTGACTTCTCAGAAGGAAAACTTCAGCTTTTTTTAATTAAGCTTGAGAAATATGCATGGGTAATTAATAAAACACTCAATCAAGTTGCTCAAGAATTTCCAAAACTAAATTTTAGGGCCGTTTCTATCCATCGAGCCGGAAAAACCATCATTCCAAACGGAAATACTTATTTTAGAGAAAACGATTTGGCCTATGTAATTACCAAGCCTGAAGGAATTGAAATGCTTTTGCAATTGGGAGGAAAACAACCTTTTAAAATCAAAGATATTCTTATTATTGGAGGCGGAAGAATTGGAAGGAAAACAGCACATCGTTTACAAAACGACATGCATATCAAGCTAATGGAAAAAGATCCTGTACGTGCTGAACAATTAACAGCGGAATTAGATAATACATTGATCATTAACGGAGACGCTCGCGATATCAATCATTTGGAAGACGAAGGTATTCGGGATATGGATGCGTTAATTGCTTTAACAAACAGTTCGGAAACGAATATTTTAACTTGTTTGCACGCACGAAAATTAGGCGTGAAAAGAACCATCGCCTTGGTAGAAAATATCGAGTACATAGATATTGCACAAAATATCGGAATCGATACGATTATCAATAAAAAACTGATTACAGCAAGTTATATCAACCGTCACACCATGTCGGGGAATGTAACCAATGTAAAATGTTTAAGTGGAATCAATGCGGATGCTATTGAACTGATGGTGATGCCTAATTCTGCCGTTACGAAAAAACCGATTAAAAAATTAAAGATGCCCGAAGGTGCCATTATTGGTGGAATCGTAAGAGGGCAAGAAACATTCATTGCTATTGGCGATTTTCAAATTAAGGAAAATGATAAAGTAGTGGTTTTTTCCATGCCTTATGCGCTTCATAAAGTAAATCAACTCTTTGTAAGTTAAGCATATGCGAGCTGCATTAAATCATCGAATCATTATCCATATTTTATCTTTTTTAGTAGTAATTGAAGCAGTTGCCTTGTTTATTAGTGCGGGAGCTGCGGTTATCTTTGATAAAGAACCTATTGGTCAAATAAATTTATTTTCTTCGACCGGTAGCTTTTGGCCTTTGGTAATGAGTGCTGCGCTTGCTTTGTTTGTAGGATTAGTTGGGTTTTTTCTAACAAGAGGTGTAAATCGTTCCGTATCCAAAAAAGAAGGATACATTGTGGTAGCTTTAAGCTGGGTATTGATTTCTGTTTTCGGAAGTTTGCCATTTTTCCTAAGCGGTTATTTTTCTTCTTTTACGGATTCTTTTTTCGAAACCATGTCGGGTTTTACAACAACGGGAGCGTCCATCCTAAGCGATATTGAATCGATACCAAAAGGGTTGTTATTCTGGAGAGCTTTAACCCATTGGATTGGAGGAATGGGAATTATCGTACTTTCTTTAGCCATTTTGCCATTATTAGGAATTGGAGGAATGCAGCTTTTTGTCGCAGAATCGCCCGGACTAACGTTTGATAAGATTCATCCCAAAGTTAAAGAAACAGCTAAGCGTCTTTGGGCCATCTATGTTTTACTCACTTTTGTGGAAACAGCCTTTTTAATGTTTGGAAATATGCCTTTTTTCGATGCGATTTGTCATGCATTTGCAACAATGGCCACAGGT
>JAFGAK010000005.1 GCA_016933745.1 Bacteroidales bacterium | reverse complement strand
TTATGAATTAGCTGGTTTGGAAATCGAAACAGTGGATGCTTATAATTATCCGGTTACGGAAGCTTCGCGACATATCAAGGGATTTGGCAACGGTTTTATCGTAAACGTAGGCGGAAAAAGAATTTATATTAGCGGCGATACGAGTAATATTCCAGAATTAAAGGCCATCAAAAACATTGATGCTGCTTTTTTATGTATGAATCTTCCTTATACGATGGATGTAGACGAAGCTGCATTTGCTTGTTTAACGATACAACCTAAAGTGGTTTATCCATATCACTACCGTGGAAAAGATGGTTTTAGCGATTTGGATAAATTTGCAGAATTGGTAGCTGCTAAAAATCCCGCCATTGAAGTGCGTGTGCTGGCTTGGTATCCGGAGTAGTTTTTAAATTGTTTTTGTAAAAGCGCGATGGAAAATACATTTGTCGGGTAAATGTCGGGTGAAGGAAGTGGCATGACAAAGGATTCCAAATTAATTTAGCCGATAAAAAGTATGGAAAATATTGGGATTAAAATTAAAGAGCTTCGATTACTTAAAGGCTTAACTCAAGAAGAATTAGCGGAGAAAACCGGACTTAGCGTGCGAACTATTCAGCGTATCGAAAATGGAGAAGTAGACCCGCGAACCTACACTTTATCTGCACTTGCAAATGCTTTAGGAGTTGATTTAGAAGAATTCACTTCCACAATAGCAGAAGAAAGAAAACCAATTTCTAACGAACAATACAACTGGATCATTCTTTTACACCTTAGTGGATTATTTAACTTGGTTCTTCCAACATTAGTGGTGTGGATATTTAAGAAGAATGACGTTCCTGGTATCGATCAACATGCTAAAGATGCACTCAATTTTCAAATCTCTGTTTTTCTTTACTTGATGCTATCGATTGTATTATTAATTGTCCTGATCGGTTTACCTCTTTTAATCTTTTTAGGATTATTTAGTCAAGTTGTGATTGTATTAAATACAATTAAAGTGATGAACCGAGAGCCTTATCGTTATCCTTGGTCCATAAAATTTTTGAAATAGTGCCATGTGAATATGCAAATTTGTACCTTTATGCTTCACATTAAACCATTTAGCATATGAAAAACATATTTTTTATAGTCATCATCTTTTTGTTGCCATTGGGTATGTATGGTCAAACAGATATAGGAGTTCAGGGTTTTAGAGGATTAAATTGGGGTACGCTTAAGAGCGATTTTCCTTTCGATTTAGTTAAATCGAAAAATAAAATCCCCGGTCATGCGGCCTTTGATCGAGTGGATGAAGATTTCAGTTTCGAAGGCATCAAAGCGCATACCATCACTTACGCATTTGACGATGACGTTTTTTTTGCTGTGAATATTGGTATCAATAAAAAGGATCTGGATAAAGTAGTTGAAAAATTTACAGCTAAGTACGGAGAGCCAAAAGTGAAAGATTCGCCTATTGTTATAAATTACGAATGGTTTTTAGAAAAATCGATGATCTCAATCACCTATTTACCGATGTTAGATAGTGATAAATCGGTAAGTATCGGCATTGGAAAACCGCAAGATTTCCACGAAAAAGGAAAGAAAAGCAAAGGATTTAAAATCAGTTTCTAAGTTTAGAAATCCAACATTCTAATCCATATACCAAATGGACGAATGGAAATAATAGGAGCAGTATCGGAAGTATTGCTCCATTTTTTTTGATGGTGGAAAGTCCAAAAGCTTCTAAAGTGATAGCGAGCATATAAGCACTCATCACAAATAGGAAAAGAACTAAAAACACGGTATTGAATGCAGCAGCAGTTCCAACACCAAGAAAAAACAAAACAAACAAAGAAGGAAACCATTTAAAGTTTTGTGCAGCTTGTTTCTGACAAGTATTCAACAAAGGACGTAAGCGTTTCTGATAATTTAATTTGGGCTTTGGAGCTTCGTAAGTTTGGATAGGAATTCTTTTTTTTACTGCATATAAGTAGAGCTCTTCTGCTGTGCTTGCGTGTAACTGGAGCTTTTTTATATTGAGTTGCATCACATCGCTTTTTGTAAAAATAACCGAATGATTAAGGGACGGTAAATCGATTTTTTTAGTCGAATTGCTTTTATTACAAAGTCCATAACTGCTTTGTTGTAGCGCAATCAAACTTTCTGCCCAAATTCCGTTGGATTCTTCTGTTGTTGGGTTTGATTCTGTCTTATTTAGAATGCGTTGAAAAAAATCATCCGGATAATTCATTTGATGATCAAAAAACAGGAATCGATCCGTTGAAATAGGTTCTAGTAATTGAAAAAGACTTACATCCTCGGCTGCTTCTACTGTAAGAACCGGAAAGACAGAGGAAAATTCGCCAACTTTTTCTTGAAAATAGATGAGTAGAACATTTGCTTGACCCAGTATTTTTAATTTCCGAAGCTCGGATTTGAATTTTAAATCAGAATAATCTTTTTTTATCGGAACTAGTATGCTTAACGTACCCATTGTCAATTTTTTGGCAAAGAAAGAAAAAATAAATGAATTCGATTAAGGGAAAGTCGTAATGCTTTTTATGAAATTAAAAGGGAATAGCCAAAAAAGCTTCTTATTTTTGCTCAAAATCCAATCTATGAAATTGTGTGTTGCTGAAAAGCCTAGTGTGGCGCGTGAACTTGCAAAAGTGTTAGGTGCAAGTACGCAAAAAGACGGCTTTTTCGAAGGCAACGGATACACAGTCAGTTGGACGTTTGGGCATTTTTGCACCTTAAAAGCACCCGAAGATTACGATCCAAGATTGCGGCAATGGGAGCTCAATTGGCTGCCAATTATTCCTCAAAAATTCAGCATTAAACTGATCGAAAACGAAGGCGCTCTCCGTCAGTTTGGCGTACTCGAAAGCTTGGTTAAAAGAGACGATTGCGAAGAGATTATTAATTGCGGTGATGCAGGACAAGAAGGAGAATTAATACAGCGATGGGTTTATCAAAAACTCGGAAATACAAAGCCGGTTAAACGATTATGGATTTCATCTCTTACAGAAAGTGCGATTCGCGAAGGCTTTAAAACGCTGAAAGATGCGAGCGATTTTGACCGTTTGTATTTTGCCGGAAGTGCCCGAGCGATTGGTGATTGGTTACTAGGAATCAACGCAAGTAGGTTGTATACATTACGGTTTGGCGACGGGAAAAATGTACTTTCCATCGGGCGGGTACAAACCCCAACATTGGCCATGATTGTAGCTCGTTTTTTAGAAAAGGAAAATTTCGAAACAGAAGCTTTTTGGGAAATAAAAACAAGCTACCGCGATGTGCTTTTTAGTTACGATGAAGGACGGTTCACAGATAAACTAAGGGCAGATATACTCTTCGAGGAAATTGCAAACGAAGAATTTGAAATCGTTGATTTCTCGAAAAATCCAGGTAAAGAGTACGCGCCCAAACTATTCGATTTAACCGCTTTACAAGTCGATTGTAATAAAAAACTCAACCTTACGGCCGACGAAACTTTGCAAATTGTACAGTCGCTCTATGAGAAAAAATTAGTGACTTATCCACGTGTGGATACCACTTTTTTACCAACGGATTTGTTTCCAAAAATTCGGGAAATATTAAAACAACTTACAAATTATCAGAAACAAGTAAGATCAATTTTAGAAAAGGAAATTCTTTTGTCGAAGCGGGTTTTTGATGATAAAAAAATTACAGATCACCACGCAATCATTCCCACGGGTGTTCAAGCAAATCAGTTAAGCGGAAAGGATTTGGCAGTTTACGAAACTATTTTATTTCGTTTTCTAGCTAATTTTTATCCCGATTGCGAAGTGTCCAATACCAAAGTTCAAGGAAAAATCGCGCAGCATCTTTTTAATGCAAACGGAAAAGAAATTTTATTTCTCGGTTGGAGAGAGCTTTACCAAAATGAGGAAGATAAAGACGACGAAAAAGAGGAGGAAAAGCAACAAGCAATTCCCGCTTTTGAATTGGGCGAAAGAGGAGAACATCAAGCTCAAATGATAGAGAAAAGCACTTCGCCACCAAAATTGTTTACCGAAGCAACTTTACTGAGAGCCATGGAAACTGCAGGAAAACAAGTCGATGATGAGGATTTGCGCGATGCTTTAAAAGCCAATGGAATAGGAAGGCCTTCTACTCGTGCCAATATCATCGAAACACTTTTCAAGCGAGAATACATTGTGCGAAATCGAAAAAATTTGGTAGCAACAAATCGTGGAATCGAATTGATTGGGAATATCCAAAACGACTTGCTTAAATCGCCGGAGTTAACCGGTTTGTGGGAACTCAAATTGAGTCAGATTGCGGTAGGAAAATACGATTCGTCTCTTTTTATGGAAGAAATGAAAACCATGGTCAAAGATTTGACTTTCGAAGTTAAATACAAAACGATTCAACCCAAAGCAGAAACAGAAAAGCCTAAACTAATTTGTCCCTTGTGCAAGCAAGGAGAACTACTCAAAGGAAAAAAAGCGTTTGGTTGTAGTAAATACAATTCG